>NZ_JABUZE010000017.1:0-111121 GCF_014897805.1 Halomonas sp. 3F2F | reverse complement strand
GCCTGTTAAGGCGCTGCGCGCCATGCCTGGCGCACCACAAAAAAGCCCTATCGCTTGGCTTAGCAATAGGGCCTTGTTTCTTCGGTAGGTTAATCAAGTATTAGGCAATTGCCTTAAAACCGGTACTTTAGGCCTACACTGGCAGCATCAAAATCATAGGCAGATTTATCTAGGTAGCGCATGTAGTCAGCGCCTACCGATACATTGGAACTGATATCCATTTCTGCACCGGCACCGTAGGAGAAACCGGTTTCACGGTCGTTATTAATATCAACCTCTGTGAAGCCCGCTAAACCATACAAACGCACTTCCGGAGCAATGGGTACGATACCTTTCGCATAAGCACCCGCAACGTGATTTAGCTCGGCACCACCATCTGAACCACCTGTCCCCAAATGGCCTTCTAAGGCGAAATAGTCATTGAACTGTGCCCCACCGCGGAGACGCAAACCAACGTCATCGCGTGAAGAACCTCTTTCTGGGTTCAGGCTCCAAAACATGGCATCGCCGCCCACATATCCTTGTGGGTACTGAAAGGATTGTTGCGCTTGAGCCGATGCCGCGAACGTACCCGCACCAACTAAAAGAGCGGCAGAGGTGAGTGATAATACGGTCATCTTCATAAGTTAAACCTCAGTTAAAAAACAGCGTTTCCTTACACTTTTTAATTTTGGCTTATACTTTAGGAGAACGCAATCTGCCAGCTCAACTTGCACACAGTTTCCTTTTTCCCCTCCTACTTACCTACCTTTGGAAAGACTGAGCACAACAATGCCACCAACCACCACTGCCCCGCCAACCAACTGGCTAGGGGTTAACATCTGACCTAGCACAATATAGCCAAGCAGTAACGACGCTACTGGCTCGAAGTTCATAACTGGTGCATTGCGCGCCATGTCCAGGCGTGGCACAAAAATAAACAATAGGGAAAAAGCACTGCCGTATAGCAAGGCTAACAAAGCTAGTCCTGTCCAGCCTGCGCTGTTATCTGGCAAGCTCATTCCCCCAGGAACTGCACCCAGTAACCCACCAACGATCATGGCAATAAACACCGTTTGCATGGTCAGAAGGCTACGTAAGGTGCTGCCAACCCCTGACAAGCGATGCTCAGTAACCCAAAGCGCGCAAGCAAACGCGAAAGCGGCACTTAACCCAAATCCTATACCAACCAACCACTCAGACCCCATGGCATTGGCATCTCCAAACCAGCTCGGTATATCGAGTACCACGAGCAGCCCAATCAAAATAGTGCCCATAATCAGGCAACTACGTAGCGAAGGCCGAGGACCGCCTAACGCCCAACTTAACAGCGCTAATTGAATAGGAAAGGTATTAACCAGTAACAACGCAATGACCACCGGCAAACGTGCAACCGCTGAATAAAGGCTAACACTTTGAATAGCAATCAGAAGCCCTACTGCCAGCTGCCATGGCCATGTGCCGGGCGGTAGCCACAGCCGCTTTTTTTGAACCACGACCAGCGTCAGTAAAATCAAACACGCTACGCCTGAGCGCATCAATACCGCAAGAAGTAATCCAGCACCATTATCAAACGCTAGCCGCGCGGAAACGTGGTTGGCTGCAAACATAGTAGCCACCGACATCATCAGAAAAATGGCTAGGTGGCGAGGCAGTAGCGTTGGTAATGAGGTAGAAGGCATAGCAACAAAGCGGCTCACGATAAGTAGATTAACAGTAGGATGACGACATTCTATGACGAAGGCTAACGAAATACCGCGCCAATATCATTGCAGTGCAGCATATTATACCAAGGTCTAAGCCTCTTTTACGCTAACTACTTTACAAAGGTTGTCATAAACACACCGATGCTGGTCATTAACCGTGGCTCTTCTATCAACGATGCATTGATTGATAGTGCCCCTCAGGGACCGGGAACCATGATGCCGAAACGGGAGGAAGTTAATAACCTATTTCCCAAGCTACCCGGTCGGCGCTATCCCCCCCTTCACATCAAGCTAGTTCTCAGCGGTTGATAATTGCTGCCTGACAAACTCAAGAGAGGGCCGTAAAAAGTGTAAACAGGAGCCGGTTCGATAGATATTCAAAGATTCAGGTATACGCTGTAATTTGCTATACGAGTAGCTATGTAGACACTCTTCGGCATGATGTTTCTGCTCGCTACCCAACGAAACTAAATCACCTACCCAATGCCAGGCCTGATTGCGCTCGGCGTAGGCCTTCGCTTGAAAGGTGTATTGGTCGTAAATCAGCCACTGGATACTCGGGTCATCGTCAATACGAACCGCTATGCAAGGGTCCGGCTGGTTCAAGCACATCAAATCCTGTTTAGCCAGCAGCACCAGTAAAGACTCGGGCATCGTAGCCGTCTCAGGCCTTATACGAAACTGTTGGGCTAGATCATTAGTATCCAACAGAGACTCGGTGTTACCGGATTGAGCTTGCTTTATGTGAAACTCGACACGACGTTTCAGCTCAGGATGCGTCTGGGCAAACTCGCTCTCGGCCAGCTCTTGCAGAGCTAGCTTGCCGGGCCGCCCAAGTCGATAGAGCACATAGTCGAAATCAAAATCTTCCACTGCTGTGTGCCCATCCAATAATCGCTTTACCTGATGCTGGGCAGACCAGTGGCTCATGTCAGCCAGTGGCGTATTAACCAGTATCAGCACACTGGCCACCAGAAGGGCCAGCCACCTATTGACGCGGTGAATACCGGGTAACGCTGCTTTTCGGCGCCAAAGTATTATCACGCTGTAACTGAAGGTAAAAGTCGCCACCAATGCTTGCAGCAGCCCAGCCCATAACCGGTCCAAACTGAGCCCATACTGGTCGATACGTAGCCATAGTGCCCAAGCCGCCAATAGGCTGCCAATTGGCAGGAGTACGACCGCCACCAAAACCGTATTGCGTAGCCAACCAGGGTAAGGAGGATTGCTATGGGTTTGATGGAATACAGCGTTAAAGAACAGTAGCAAGGTTAACATCAGCGCCATAAGGATTTGCGCTGCCTTGCCTGTATCCCATATGGGTTCTAACCCTGTCCACATCAGCACGGCGAAGAATAGCAGGATGACCAGGGCAACTAACGGCAAAAGTGTCTTGATAAGCGCTTCACACATCAGCCTTACGCTGGCAAGAAAGCGGAACCGGTTGCGAATCATCACCACGGCGATACCGAGCATCAACCAGGTAACCGGATAGACAAACACCGGTTTATAGAAAACCCGTTCAAAAAAGTCTATGCCGATGGCAGCAAAAAGCGCTCCCCATAGCCCCAAAATTACCCAAAAAACCCCTATAAACAGACTGACCTGGGCAATTGTCAGGGCGAATTCCCATGAGTAATTCAGCAATGGTTGATAGGCTTTTGGCCATGTGCCACTGGAAGCACTGCTTCGAAAGAACAGAGCAAGGATGAGCATAGCCACCCCCACAGTCATGCTAAAGGAAGCCATAAGGGGTGATGTATTCCGGTAAGGCGCTTCCGGCACAGAGGTTGCCCAACCAAGGTGCCACCCCATCCAAAACAGCAGAGGCGTCAACAACAGCGGTATTAAATTGATACGATCCCGCAGTCGCACCATGCTAATCAGGTAAAAGGCAGGTACCACGATAGTGATGGAATAAAGTGCGCTTAGCCAGCGTTGGTCAGTGGCTAGCCAGTGTGTATGTTCAACAGCCAGATGCAACGCGTAGAGTGCAACCCCCTGAAACAGGGCAATAAGAATCAACCCAATGCTGGTGCTACGATCCAAGGCGCTTAGACGGTTATCATCCATGATAATTCTCTGAGGGGCAGGTGGCGAACGTGATATCACGTCATTAGTCGGCTCAGAATACCAATAATCGCAGGTAGACGTTATTCATGGGTGGCCAATATCAATTAACAATTGCACCACGTCTTAAGTCATTACTGACCGTGACTCCACATAGAAAAATAGCCCCAGGCACTGCCTGGGGCTATTTTATTTAGCGAATTAACGTGTGTAAGAATTACCTGTCAGGCCCACATAGGCACCATGGCTTCCAACACCATCACTAAGCTCATTGCGGTAATCGTCAGAATCGATACACCGAACACCTTTTTGGCCCAGCGCACGTCATCACCCAGTCGAAAACCACACAGCGCTAAGTACAGCCAGTAGCCTCCCATTGCTAATGCAACACAGAGGTAGCCCGTACCCGCTTGACTGGCTAGCACCAAGGCGAGCGACGCAGGAATAAACGCGACGATGTAGCCCAGAATGTGGTGTTTTGCCCGTTTGATACCATGCACCACCGGCAGCACCGGAATCGATGCCCGGCGATAATCCGCATAGCGAAAAATCGCAATGGCATACGAATGCGGCATCTGCCAAAGGCAGAAGATGACCAGCAGCATGAAAGCACCGCTATCAAACTGCCCCGTCACCGCACAATAACCAACAACCGGCGGCATCGCCCCAGAAAGGCTGCCCACCAACGTGCCGTATTCAGAGTGCCGCTTCATGTAGAGGCTGTACACCCCAACGTAAACGCCCCAGCCGATCACCGCTAATGCCACGGTTAAGCCGTTGGTGCCCAGCGCCAAACACACCACGCCCGCTACCCCAAGCAGCGCCGAAACGCCTAATGCCTGAGTAATAGAGATACGTCCTTTGGCCAGAGGGCGATGGCGCGTACGCGCCATCAAAGCATCAATATCACGGTCAATAACGTTATTACAGGCGCAGCCAGACGCAATGACCAGTGCAATACCCAACATGACCGTACTAAACGTGACCCAATCAAAGGTACCGTGGGCGGCTAAAAAATAACCGCCTAAGGTCGCAATGAGATTGCCGCCAATAATGCCTGGCTTTGTTAGCGCGAGCAGGTCACGCCAACGGCTAGGCACCACCGTTAACCGATCATCATGTTGAGATGCAGATGCTGCATGATCCATAAAGAGCCCCCTACCACCAAGACAAGTATCGTCAGCGTGAAAACGAAAGACATCACGTTCCACCCTTCGTCGGCGTTGGTGTTCATATGCATAAACATGACCAGCTGAACCAAAATCTGCAGCACGGCTGTTACTGCGATAACGACCACCGTCGTGACGGTGCCTAGCGCACCGCTCATCACGACCGCGAATGGAATCACGGTTAGCACTAAAGATAGCAGAAGCCCAGTCACATACGATTTAACGCTGCCATGGGAAGAAGTTGAATTAGATGAAGAATGGCTCATCTCACAGCACTCCCATTAAATAAACAAACGAGAAAACACAGATCCAGACGATATCCAGAAAGTGCCAGAATAGGCTTAGGCACAGAATTCTGGGACGAGTCATCGGTGTTAGCCCTTTGGTAGAAAGCTGCACCAACATGACGAGAATCCATACCAAACCAACAGTCACGTGCAGCCCGTGAGTACCCACCAGGGTGAAGAATGACGAGAGAAACGCACTCTGATCGGGCCCATACCCTTGATGAATCAAATGCTGGAACTCATAAACTTCCATGCCAACAAACGCCGCGCCCAGCAGGAAGGTTATCGCTAACCACGCCTTTACCTGGCCAATGCGCTCAGCATTCATGGCCAACACGCCTATGCCGAAAGTAAAGCTACTAAACAGCAGTAAGAAAGTTTCGACGAGCACGAAAGGCAGCTCGAAAATATCTGCCGCCGTCGGGCCGCCCGCCGTGCCCTTCATGAGCACAGCGTAGGTAGCAAACAGTGACCCGAAGATCACCAGATCGCTCATTAGATAGACCCAAAAGCCGAATAATTTGGTGCCGCTGGCATCATGGTGCTCATGGGGCTCAGACGTTGCGCCATGGTGTAGGGTATCGGTAGCCATTACGCTCGCGCCTCCGCATAGTTTGTCTGCTTACTCTCAGTTGAGTCACTGGCGGTCGGGGTGGTTTTGCGCTGCTGGTGCTCACGCTCAATCCGCGCCACTTCTGCGGCAGGCACGTAGTAGTCGATATCATCGTTGAAAACACGCGCTAAGAAGCTGATGACTACACCAAGCGCACCCACCGCGGCTAACCACCAGATATGCCATACCAGTGCAAAACCAAGTACCAGGGCAAACAAACTAATGACCGGCCCTGCCACGGTATTACGAGGCATGTGGATATCGGTATAAGGTGCTTCATCCAACTGCTCGTTGCTACGCTGTTTTTGCGACCAGAAACTGTCGATATCGCCAACTTCAGGCAAACGGGCAAAGTTGTAGAACGGTGCTGGTGATGACGTTGACCACTCCAATGTACGGCCATCCCATGGGTCGCCAGTCACATCGGCATTCAGCTTGCGATCACGAATGCTCACCCAGAACTGAATAATGGTGCAGGCAATGCCCATCATGATGATGACAGCACCTACCCAAGCCAGGATCATCCACGACTGCCATTCAGGGTTGGCGTAGGACTGCATGCGGCGCACCGCGCCAAAGAAGCTCAACACATAGAGCGGCATAAAGGCGACATAGAAGCCAATAAACCAACACCAGAATGAACGCTTGCCCCACTTCTCGCTAAGCGTGAAACCGAATGCTTTGGGGAACCAGTACGTTAAGCCCGCCATCATGCCAAACACCACGCCACCAATAATTACGTTGTGGAAGTGGGCAATCACGAACAGGCTGTTATGCAGTACAAAGTTGGCAGCGGGTAGCGCCAGCATCACGCCAGTCATACCGCCTAAGGTGAAAGTAATAATAAAGCCTAAGGTCCATAGCACCGGCGAGGTCAGTTCCAGGCTGCCGCGGAAGATAGTGAACAGCCAGTTGAATACTTTCACCCCGGTAGGAATGGCAATAATCATCGTCATGATGCCGAAGAAGGCGTTGACGTTAGCGCCAGCCCCCATGGTGAAGAAGTGGTGCAACCAGACAATAAACGACAGCAGCGTGATCGCCACTGTGGCCCATACCATGGTGGTGTAACCAAACAAACGTTTACGCGCGAAGGTCGCGATCACTTCAGAGAACACGCCAAAGGCTGGCAGGATCAGGATGTACACTTCCGGATGGCCCCAAGCCCAGATGAGGTTGACGTACATCATCATGTTGCCGCCAAAATCATTGGTGAAGAAGTGCATGCCGAAGTAGCGGTCTAGAGTTAACAGCGCGATCGTCGCGGTAAGAATCGGGAAAGAGGCAATAATCAGGACGTTGGCACAAAGCGATGTCCAGGTAAAAATAGGCATGCGGAACATAGTCATGCCTTTAGTGCGCATTTTCAGGATCGTGACAAAGAAATTAATCCCGGTGAGCGTCGTACCTATGCCGGATATTTGTAACGCCCATATCCAATAATCGACCCCCACACCAGGGCTAAACTCTATCCCCGAAAGCGGCGCGTAAGCGAGCCAACCCGTTTTGGCGAACTCTCCTACTACTAGGGAAATATTAACCAGAATCGCGGACACCGCGAACAGCCAAAAGCTCAGGTTATTCAAGAAAGGAAAAGCAACGTCGCGTGCGCCAATTTGCAGTGGCACCACCAGATTCATCAAGCCGATGACCATAGGCATCGCAACGAAAAAGATCATAATCACGCCATGGGCGGTAAAGATCTGATCATAGTGTTCAGGAGGGAGGTAACCCGCGGCCCCACCAGCAGCCATAGCCAACTGGGTACGCATCATAATGGCATCGGCAAAGCCGCGTAGCAGCATCACCAAGGCAACCACAAAATACATAATACCGAGCTTTTTGTGGTCAACGGAGGTAAACCACTCGTTCCACAGCCAGCCCCACTTTCGGTAATAAGTTAATGCGCCGATAAGCGCAGCACCGCCAATCGCCATCATGGCGGCAACGATCATAATGATCGGTTCGTGATACGGAATCGACTCTAACGTCAGTTTTCCAAACATGCTTAACCCCCCGCTTCAACGCTTGTGGGATGGCCGCTCATCGCGTGATCCTCACTAGCATGCTGATTGGTAACGTGGCCAAACGCGGCCTGATGATGGGTAGCGCCTGCGCTTTCTAGCTCGCCAGACTCGCCGTGGCTATCGTCAACATCACTGACGGCTTCGTGGTTAACATGGTCGCCATGACCGCCGTGCCCACTGCCGCCGGTATGAAAGCTGGTCAGAATCGACGTATAGAGCGCCGGAGAAATCTCAGAGAAGTACTCGACCGGGTGGTATTCACTCGGTTTGGCTAAATCGCTATAACGGTCGGGATAGGTCAGGGTTTCATTGGAAGCCCGCACGTTTTCAACCCACGCCTCAAATTCTTCAGGGGTGGTAACGTGAGCATCGAAGGTCATTCCTGAGAAGCCAGCACCGCTGTAATTAGTGGAACGGCCTGGATAAACGCCGACGTCGTCTGCAATGAGATGAACATCGTTATCCATACCCGCCATGGCATAAATTTGGCTGCCTAAGCGCGGAATAAAGAACGCATTCATCACCGAGCCAGAACTGACTCGAAAACGCACCGGCGTATCCACAGGAAAGGCAAGCTCGTTGACACTGGCAATGCCTTGTTCGGGGTAGATGAACAGCCATTTCCAGTCCAGCGCTACCACTTGGATTTCCATTGCGGCGGTATCGCTTTCGATGGGCTTATGGGGATCTAAACTATGGGAGGTTTTCCAGGTAAGAAACGCTAAGACAGCGATGATTAAACAGGGCACTGTCCATACCGCGACTTCAATCGCATTAGAGTGCGCCCAGTCGGGTAGGTATTTAGCAACATTGCGATTGCTGCGCCGATAACGCCAACCAAACAGCAGCGTCATCACTATCACCGGAATCACTACAATTAGCATCAGCCCAAATGAGGTCAGTATTAGCGAGCGTTGCTCAACGCCAATCTGCCCTTTGGGATCCAACAATGCAGAACTGCAGCCCGTTAACAACAGGCACAACATGACGAGCACGAATGTGCCTCGCCTGCGCCAGAGGGTATGTCGTTGCATGGTGTGATCTCGTCAGAGAGTTGTCCAAAACAGCGCACTATTTGACCAGCTGAATAGCTAGCTAAATAGCCCGCTAACTAACACCCCATACTTTTCCCAGAACAGTGAGTACGTATGCGTTGCTCCGGGAAAAATATGCGCTACCGAAGGGATTGGTAGCGAGTCATAGCCAATACACGCCACGCGCGCATAAACTAAGACTAAAGTATTTTCTATTGATCTGGATCAATCAGAAAGAGGCGCTTTGCCGCACCCTGTATACTTAAAAATATGTTAAGCGACTGTCACGCTGGGTGATGCATGAGGAAGGCAATCTTGTACTTTCGGTGCATGCTCATCGTCGGTCACGACAATATCGAAATCGGATAACGCGGCAAAATAGGCTGGGCGCACTAAACCAAATTTGCTGGCATCAACAATCAACAGGCGCTGCATAGCCGTCGCTATGGCAGCCTGTTTTGGCGCCACTTCATGAAAATGGAAACAACTAACCCCACGTTCGCAGTCCACTCCTGCGGCAGAGATCAGTGCTTTATTAATGCCTAAACGCTCAATCGCAGCACGCATACCATCACTACCAAACGATTGTGATGAGGCATAAAACAGTCCCCCTAGCAGCACTAACCGCACATTAGGCAGCGCGGCCACTGAGTTAGCCACGTTAAGGGCATACGTCACCACAGTGAGCTCGCGGAAATGGCTTAACTGACTAAGCAAAGGAATCAGTGTTGAACCACAGTCAATGAATAGCGTATCGCCATCTTCGATAAAGCTGGCAACTCGCTGACAGAGGCGGTGCTTAATCTGATAATGGCTCGCCTGTTGCTCAGTCAAGTCATACACCGGCGTTACGCCAGGATAGTTTGCCATGACCAAGCGACCGCCCAACAAGCTAATCGCCGAAGGCTGCGTAGTAACGTCCCGACGGATCGTCATTTCAGAAACACCGCACAGCTCAGCAGCATCGCGCAGATGCAATGTCCCCCCGCTGGCAAGCGCTTCTTGCAACATTGCCAAACGCTGAGCGCTTCGGTCATTCATGGCAAACCTCTCCTTTAATCCCAAGTTCAGGCGTTATTTGTTATCAGCGGTTAGTGGGTATCCAAGGCCTATGCTGAGCCAGCCCTCATTATATTTCCACTGTCAGACGCTGCTCTTCGACTATTTGAGAGTCATATCACATATACAAAGCGTTGATGGGGCAATACTTGCAAATCAACGTTAAAAAAATAACACTCAATGTTATAATTTTAACATCAACGCCAGCCCACACGACTCATAACAACCCTGTTGAGGCTTCCATGACTGCTCAAAACCCTTCTCGCTCTTCTTTCGTCACGCTTGGCGCTGGCGTTTTACTGGCTAGCTCTGCGCTGGTAACGCCAGCGTTAGCCAACGACACCCCCGCGTCACCAACGACGCCCCTTTGGTCGTTTGCCAACGTTTCGGTGAACTACTTGGATTGGTCTAACGGTACTGAAGCGCGTACCGCTAGTAACGCAGCAAAAAGCGACTTCACGTTTGTCGAAATCGAAGGCGGCGTAGGTTACAGCTGGGGCGAATTCTACGGTTTCTTCGATTTCGAGAACCCAACCAACGACCAGTTTGACGAATCCAGCGGTGGTAAAGACAACTTTCGTACCGCAGGCAAAATCACTTCGCATATTTATTTAGGCGACAGCCCGCTATCGATCTACGCGCACCTGTACGACTTCCGCGATTATGGTTTCAACGCTCGCGAGCAGGATCAAATTCTCGGCCTCGGCTACCGCACGACGTTCGACAACGGCCTATGGTTTAAACCGTTTATTGGCGCAGCACGTGTGCAGAGCGACGGCTACACTGGCATGAACGGCTTTATGGCGGGTTGGGTAGCAGGTTATGACTTCTCAGCGCTCAACCAGAACTTCAGCGTCACCAACTGGCATGAACAAACCTTTGGCCGTGACGACGAGTATCTGGAACAAAACTATGTGGGCGATAAAGCGGGGAGCGTAGGCACCAACGGCGCGCTTAGCTTGTGGTGGCATCCTTCTGAGCTAATTACCACTGGCGTGCAGTATCGCTACTCAGACAATAAGCTGGGTACCCCGAACGCTTACCAAAATGCGATGATTTACTCAGTAAAATTAAACTTACTGTAATCGCTCCACTTCACACGCTCGGAAGGTACCCACATGACTCTCATCATGAGCTTGGTAGGCATGGTTACGTTGGTAACCATCGCACTTATCTTCTCTTACGACCGTAAATCAATTCGGCTGCGCACCGTGCTTGGCGCGTTTGCCATCCAGGCGGGTATTGGTGCATTTGTACTTTATGTGCCCTTTGGCCAAGCAGTCCTGCAAGCCATTTCGTCCGGCGTTAGCCAAATATTGGTCTATGCCAATGACGGCATCGGCTTTCTGTTTGGCGGCTTAGCCGATGTCGATAACGTCGGCTTTGTTTTTGCCATAAAAGTACTGCCAGTGATTATCTTTTTCTCGTCACTCATTGCAGTGCTTTATTACATAGGCATTATGCAGTGGGTCATTCGGATTTTAGGTGGCGCGCTGCAAAAAGCACTCGGCACTTCTCGCACCGAATCGCTTTCTGCCACGGCAAATATCTTTGTTGGCCAAACCGAAGCGCCGCTGGTGGTACGTCCGTTTATCGCCCGCATGACGCCTTCGCAGCTATTTGCAGTGATGTGCGGTGGCCTGGCATCGGTGGCTGGTTCGGTATTGGCGGGCTACGCCGCCTTGGGCATTCCCATGGAATACTTGGTCGCCGCTTCGTTTATGGCGGCACCTGGCGGCCTCCTGTTCGCCAAACTCATCATGCCTGAAACTCAAGACGCGACCGATAGCGACAGCGTTTCTAAAGTAGAAGAAGAGCTTAAAGAGCAGGAAGACAAACCCGCCAACGTATTGGATGCAGCCGCGGCGGGCGCTACGTCAGGCATGAAACTTGCCGCCAACGTCGGTGCCATGCTGCTCGCGTTTATTGCGCTTATTGCCCTGATTAACGGTATTCTAGGCGGCGTTGGCGGTTGGTTTGGCTTTGAATCACTCAGCCTTGAACTGATTCTTGGCTGGCTGTTTGCGCCGCTTGCCTTCTTGCTTGGCGTCCCTTGGGAAGAAGCCACCCTGGCGGGTTCGTTTATCGGTCAAAAACTGGTGGTGAATGAGTTTGTCGCCTTTATCAACTTGGCTCCCTACATTGATGGGGAACAGGTGGTGGCCGCCACGGGTCAAATGATGACTCCACACACCATGGCGATTCTTTCCTTTGCGTTATGTGGCTTTGCCAACCTGTCCTCGATTGCCATTTTGCTGGGCGGCTTAGGCAGCATTGCCCCTACACGCCGTAAAGAGATTGCCCGTTTTGGCGTGAAGGCCGTATTGGCCGGTACACTCTCTAACCTAATGTCGGCCTCAATTGCAGGCTTCTTTATTGCGTTAAGTAGCGCCACGGCTTAACGCAGCGAGCACGACACTTTGCAACGGGCGCTGCTGTTTTCACGCAGGGCCCGTTTTGTCTTTTATTAATTTGCGAGAACTCCATGACTGCGACTGCCTCCTCTCAGCACACTCAAGCCCAACTTACCCAAGCTGCCCGTCAAGCACTCACCCTCATGGATCTAACGAGCCTGAACGACAGCGACACCGATAGCACGATTGAAGCGCTCTGCCAGCAACTTAAAACACCCTTTGGCAACCCAGCAGCGGTATGCGTTTATCCGCAATTTGTAGTTACCGCGCAGCGTGCGCTAACCGCTCACAAGCTCAATGACCACGTTAAAATTGCCACGGTTACCAACTTCCCAGATGGTGGTGACGACATCATGGGCGCTGCCCGTGAAACCCGCGACGCTGTCGCTTCCGGTGCCGATGAAGTCGATGTGGTCTTCCCCTACCGCGCATTGATGGCAGGCGATGAAGCAATCGGCCTAGAGCTGGTCGAAATGTGTAAAGCCGCCTGCGCTGGTCAAGCACGCTTAAAAGTCATCATTGAATCGGGCGAACTCAAAGATCCCGCGCTTATCAAGCGTGCCAGTGAACTGGCCATTGAAGGCGGCGCTGACTTTATTAAAACATCGACAGGCAAAGTCGAAACAAACGCCACCCTGGAAGCCGCTGAGATCATGCTTAACGCGATTAAAGCCAGCGGTGAAGATGTCGGGTTTAAAGCCGCCGGTGGCGTGCGTACCACTGAAGAAGCCGCCGAGTATCTAGCACTTGCTACGAACATTATGGGCGCGCAGTGGGTAACGCCTGAGCACTTCCGGTTTGGTGCCTCCAGCCTGCTGGGTAATTTATTGAATACGCTAAGCGGCGCCCCACAAACTGCATCGCTCGCCACTACTAACGGAGGCTACTAAATGTCATCTACCGCTTCTCATCACGCTCTCCTGCCCCAGGAACTGATTCGCCTCAAGCGCGATAATCAGCCGCTACCCGCGGAAGAGATCAAAGCCTTCGTACAGGGCATTGCCGATGATCGCATCAGCGACGCCCAGATTGGCGCCTTCACCATGGCGGTGTTCTTAAACGGCATGAGCCGTGAAGAAGTCGTCGCCCTGACCACGGCGACCCGCGACTCTGGCCATGTCATGCAGTGGGACTCCCTCAACCTACCCGGC
Organism: Halomonas sp. 3F2F; assembly: GCF_014897805.1. Lineage (NCBI taxonomy): Bacteria > Pseudomonadati > Pseudomonadota > Gammaproteobacteria > Oceanospirillales > Halomonadaceae > Halomonas > Halomonas sp. 3F2F. Next base: position 97,612 of record NZ_JABUZE010000017.1, on the reverse strand, counting down.
CCGATTGTCGATAAACACTCTACTGGCGGCGTTGGTGATCTAGTGTCGTTGGTACTCGGCCCCTGGGTTGCCGCTTGCGGCGCCTTTGTGCCGATGATTTCCGGCCGTGGCCTTGGCCACACCGGCGGCACGCTGGACAAGCTGGAATCGATCCCCGGTTACGACCCCTACCCAGCGCCAGAACGCTTTAGCAGTGTGGTGAAATCCACCGGTGTAGCGATTATCGGCCAAACCGGCAATCTGGCCCCCGCCGATAAACGCATTTACGGCGTGCGTGATGTGACCGCTACCGTAGAGTCCATTCCACTGATTACCGCCTCTATTCTGGGTAAAAAACTGGCCTCTGGTTTAGACGCCTTAGTGATGGACGTTAAGGTTGGCAGCGGCGCCTTTATGCCCACGCCGGAAAAGTCCCGCGAGCTAGCCAAAAGCATCGCCAACGTGGCAACCCAAGCCGGCACGCCGACCACTGCTCTGCTCACCGACATGAGCCAGCCGTTGGCCCCTTGCGCTGGCAACGCGGTCGAAATCGTCGAGACCCTGGCCCTACTGCGCGGCGAGCGTGCCAACAGCCGCGTGATGCAGGTCACCCGCGAACTGGCGGTGGAAATGCTGATCGCTGGCAAACTGGTCAACAACCGTGAAGAAGCCCTAACTAAGCTGGAAAAAGCACTCACGTCGGGTGCAGCAGCCGAAGTCTTCGCCCGCATGGTGCGCGAGCTGGGCGGTCCCGCCGACTTTATGGAACGCTCAGATAGCTACTTGGCCACCGCACCGGTTATTCAGCCGGTGTACCCTGAGCAGAGTGGCATCGTACAGCGCATCGACACCCGAGCCGTCGGTATGAGCGTGGTCGAGCTAGGCGGTGGCCGCCTGCGCAACGACGCTAGCGTCGATCACAGCGTCGGTTTTAGCGATATTGTCGAGATTGGCGACCGCGTCGATAGCCAGCGTCCGTTAGCCATCGTTCACGCCCGCAGTGAAGATGCGGCCAAGCGTGCCGCTGCTCAGCTGCGTGCCGCCATGACCCTTAGCGAAGAGCCTGCCGCAGCGGACACACTGCTTCAAGACACCTTCCGAGGAGAAGCCTAATGCGTCGTGCGATTGTATTAGTCCTTGATTCGTTTGGGATCGGTAGCGCCCCCGATGCTGATAAATTCGGCGACCAGGGTGCTGATACCCTGGGCCACATCGCTGCCGCCTGCGCCCGCGGCGATGCCGATACCGCTGAGCGCTCAGGCCCCTTGAAGCTACCCAACATGGCGGCGCTAGGCCTGTTCCACGCCCACCGCGATGCAACGGGAAGCGTCGCCGAAGGCGTTAACTTGCCAGCTCAATTAACAGGTGCGTACGCCCACGCCAAAGAGATCTCCAGCGGCAAGGACACTCCTTCCGGCCACTGGGAAATTGCTGGCGTACCAGTGCGTTTTGACTGGGGTTATTTTCTTGATAAAACCAACAGCTTCCCCCTTGAACTGCTCGACGCCATCGTGCAAGAAGCCGGCCTCACTGGGGTGATTGGCAACTGCCACGCTTCGGGCACCGAGATCATCGCCCGTCTGGGTGAAGAGCACATAGCCACCGGCAAGCCAATTGTGTATACCTCGGCAGATTCCGTGTTTCAGATTGCCGCCCACGAGGAGCACTTTGGCTTAGAGCGCCTCTACGCGCTGTGCGAAACCGTGCGCGAGCTTCTCGAGCCCTACAACATTGGCCGTGTGATTGCCCGCCCGTTTAACGGTGATGACAGCGCCAGTTTTGCCCGCACCGGCAACCGCCGTGACTACAGCGTTGAGCCACCCAGCCCCACCGTATTGCAGAAACTGGCCGACGCGGGCGGCGAAGTGGTCTCGATTGGCAAGATCGCGGATATTTACGCGCATTGCGGCATTACCCATAAGGTCAAAGCCAGCGGCCACGACGCCCTGATGGAAGCCACGCTCGCCGAAGTAGCCCGCACCGCGAAAGAAACCAGCGACCGCCCAACCATGATCATGACCAACTTTGTTGATTTTGATTCGGTTTACGGCCACCGCCGTGACGTGCCGGGCTACGCCGCCGCGCTTGAGCATTTCGATGCCCGTCTGCCGGAACTGCTTGCCGCACTCAACGATGATGACCTGTTGCTGCTCACCGCCGACCACGGTTGCGACCCCAGCTGGGAAGGCACCGAACACACCCGCGAATATGTGCCGGTGATGGTGCATGGCGCAGGGTTTGCCCCCGGCCCGCTAGGCGAGCGCGACACCTTTGCCGATATCGGCCAGACATTAGCCGCCTTCTTCGCCGTTGAAGCGATGGAAGACGGCAAGAGCTTTTTACCTAACGCTGCCTGAACCGCAGCGTTGAGCGAATTAATCTGATTAAAAAACGATCAATAGGAGCGTTTTATGGCAACACCACATATCAATGCTGAAATGGGCGATTTCGCGGATACCGTTCTGATGCCCGGCGACCCGCTGCGCGCCAAGTACATCGCCGACACCTACCTGGAAAATGTTCGTCAGGTGAACGATGTACGCAGCATGTTCGGCTACACCGGTACTTACAAGGGCCGCGAAATTTCGGTCATGGGCCACGGCATGGGCATTCCGTCGGTGTCTATTTATGCCAAAGAGCTGATTACCGACTACGGCGTTAAATCGATTATTCGTGTGGGTTCCTGCGGCGCAGTGCGCGACGACGTCAACGTGCGTGACGTGGTTATTGGCATGGGTGCCTGCACCGATTCCAAAGTGAACCGTATGCGCTTTAATGACCACGACTTCTCGGCCATTGCTGACTTTGAGCTAACAAGCCACGCCGTTGCTGCCGCCAAGGCGCAGAATGTGCCGGTAAAAGTCGGCAATATCTTCTCAGCAGACCTGTTCTATAACCCGCAGACCGATATGGCCGAACTGCTCAAGCGCTACGGCATCGTGGGTGTGGAAATGGAAGCAGCAGGCCTTTACGGTGTTGCAGCAGAGTTTGGTGCCCGCGCGCTAACCATCTGTACGGTGTCCGACCATATTCTGAAAGGCGAGTCGCTCTCCAGCGCCGACCGCCAGACCACCTTCAATGACATGATGACGATTGCGCTAGACACAGTACTACGCGACGACGCCGCTAAGGCCTAATAGCCATTTATGAGGATAACGCCATGAGCCAAGCGGATAAGGCACTGGTTGATACGCTGCTGACCACCTTGGACAACGCTTATGCGCCCTACTCCAATCATCCAGTCGCCGCGGTAATGGAGTGCCCGGATGGCCAGCAGTTTGCAGGCGCTAACGTGGAAGTGGCGCACTACAAAGGGCTGTGCGCGGAAGCCTCGGCGATTTCCGCCATGATCACCGCTGGCCAGCGTGAGCTTGCCAAGGTGTACGTGATGGGACCAGGCGAGCACCTGTGTACACCCTGTGGCGACTGCCGTCAGCGCATTCGTGAATTCGCCACCCCAGAAACGCAAATTATGGTGCTTTCACACCAGGGCGACGTGCTAAAAACCTATACCATGGAAACGCTGCTTCCCGATGCTTTCGGCCCCGAGCAATTGCCACCGCGTTAAGTGTTCAGGCTGTTTCCCGCATGACGAGCGTCACCGGCAACGATACATGCCGGGGCGCTTTGCTTGCTAGCGCTTCGCCCAACAGCTCCACACTCATTGCCGCAATCGCTGCGATATCTTGACGAATGGTGGTTAACCCAGAAGCAAGCGCTGGCAGGTCATCAAAACCGGTCACTGCGACTTGGCGAGGCACGTCTATTTCCCGGTCTTCCAGCGCAGCGATACACCCTAGCGCCAGTTCGTCGGTGGCGCAGACTAGCGCATCAAACGGCAGCGCTTGCTCAGTTTTGATCTGTGCCAACGCGCGATTTAAATAACGATAACTGGTCAGTGAGTCTGAGCTGAATCGATGTGGCAGGCTAATTAGTTGCTCAGCGAGTCCGGCTTCATCCAGCGCCCGTCGGTAACCCTCTAAACGGCTATGAGGCCCCGGCACTTCCAGCTCACCACCGACAAACGCAAGCTGTCGGCGTCCCTGAGCGATAAGGTGGTGCGTCATTTCATAAAACCCTTGGGCATCATTCGGTGCGACCGAAAAACCTCGCCCTGGGTTGCCAATGCGCACAAAAGGCACGCCGGCATTTTCTAGCAAGCTGGGACGCTCATCCTCAGAGGTTTCCCCCAGCAGAATAGCCGCGCCCGCCCGTTCTGGTAGCTCTGCCGTCTGATCGTGATGGAAAAAGATCGGCACCATGCCCTGCTGGTGTAGTGCGACGGTTAAGTGTTGGTAAAGCAGAATATAGTAAGGACGCAGCTCGATATCCTGGCGCCCCAGGGAAATTCCTACCACTGCGGCCTTGCCACTAATCAGTTGCCTGGCCGCTGCGCTGGGCTGGTACGCCACTTCGCGGCTGATGGTAAGAATTTTTTCCCGCAACGCGTCACTTAGCCCTGGCTTACCATTAAGTGCCCGGCTGACCGAAGCAATAGAGACATCGGCCCGCCGGGCTATTTCGCGTATGGTCGCCGTTTGAGCGCTCTGTTTGGTCTGTTTCATGCCATGCCTCAGCGATTCAGCTTATGATTGTGCCAAAAATTGTGCCGAAAATCGCTGAGCATTGCGGCAAATCCAGCTACCAACCACGCCTACCTATGCGGGCAAGCTCGCTATCGAGCTGCTGAATTGCTTGTTCGGGGGAAATATCACCGGATAGGGCGTCATGCACACGGTTGAACACGGCGTTAGACACCCGCGGATACGCTTCTCCAGTAACGCTTGCAGGACGTGGCACACCGTTCATAACGGTTGCATAAAGTTCGCCAATAAACGGGTGGGCTTCCAGCACCTCGGCATTTTCATAGAGCACAGGCCGCGTCGGGTTTCGACCAAACTCAATGGCGTGAGCTTTCTGCTGCTCCTCAGCGGCGAGATAAGCCACTAGGTCAGCGGCGATATCAGGATGCTCTGAGTAGCGTGAAACCGCCCAGTTCCAGCCGCCAAGCGTCGCGACAGACTGCCCTTCGGGCCCGCGGGGTAACGGCGCGACGCCAAACTTGCCTTGAATGGGTGTACCATCGGCCTGCCCCAACGACCAGGCATAGGGCCAGTTACGCATAAACACGGCGTTACCCGATTGGAACACCCCGCGAGCTTCTTCTTCCATATAGTTGCGCACGCCCTCAGGACTGATGTCCCCCACCCAAGAGGCTGCTAGCGCAATGGCCTCTACTGCTTGGGGGTTATTGATGGTGACTTGCCCACCGGCATCCACAAAAGTGCCGCCACCGTGGCTGGCTATCCACTCCAATGCATTGGTGGTCAGCCCTTCATAGGCTCGCCCTTGGAACACAAACCCATGCATGCGCGCATTACCTGCGTCGCGCTCAGATTGCTGGATATGTCGCGCAGTGTCCGTCAACGCCTGCCAGGTTTGCGGCACTTCAGCGTCGTACTTGTCCAACAAGTCCTGGCGGTAATAGAGCAACCCTGCATCCGTAAACCACGGCAACGCCACCAGCTTGCCCTGCACGGTATTGTTATCCATCAGCGAAGGAATAAAGCCGTCAGCCGCGCCTTCCGGCAGGTAGTCATTTAGGTCAACCAAATGGTCGGCAAGTAGCCCTGGCCACACAATATCCACCATCAGCACATCCACATCTTGCGATTGGCTGCCTAATAGTTGCTGATAAAGCGACAACTTCTCAGTGGGTGATGCCGGGGTGGTGACGATATTCACTTGGTGACCATTAGCATCGGCCCACCGTTCTGCCAGGGTTGGGCAAAAATCTGCCGCCCCACCATCGCCACAGGCAATGGTAATTTCAGCCGCCATGGCAGGCAGCGTTGTGGGCAGCAGGGCAAACAGTATCGCTGACGAGCGCAGGTAGTGACGCATAGCATTCACCTCTATTGTTATTGGTAGGTAGGGAGCTAGTTAAAGGGTCGAGCCATCCACCTAGCTGGCAATCGCTAGGCTGCGGTCTTCCTGGCTTGATACGAAACAGGCATCGAGCACGGTTTGAATCGCCGCGCCGCGGGCAAAATCCGGTTGATCGTTATTGCCACTACGAATGCTCTCGACGAAGCGCTGGTAAATACTCGGCGTGGACGGTGCTTTCACAGTGCTCCAGCGGGCAGGATGTACGTCATCATCGAGACATACCTGCACATCCTCTTTTGAGGCGTCCAGGTCAATACGAATCGCGCCTTTATCGCCGTGCACACTCAGCGCCAGCGAGTTGTGATGCCCTGTTGCCCAGCGAGTGGCCTGAATAGTGCCTTTCGCACCATTGGCAAATGACACTCTCATCAGCGCGGTATCATTGGCATCCAGCACATACTCACCAATGCGATTGTCTGGGGCTTTTTCAAAGCAGGTTAACTCGCAGTTTACTCGGGTAATGTCGCCAACAGGGAAGCTGGCAAAGTCGACAATATGCACACCAACATCGCCTAATACGCCTTTGCTGCCGTGGGCTTCAGAAAGCCGCCACAGCCACTGGCTATCTTCATTCCAGCGCCCCCAGGCGTTACTCACTAGCCAGCTTTGCCTATAACTGGCATCGACATGACGAACTTGACCAATCGCCCCTCCCGCAATCAGTGCACGCGCGTGTTGAATCGCCGGGGCATCGCGGTAGCTTAGGTTGACCATGTTGATCACGTTAGCGGCCTGAGCAGCGGCCGCCATTTCATGGGCATCTTGTGCATTTGTCGCCAGCGGTTTTTCACACAGAATATGCTTACCTGCGGCAATGGCGGCCAGCGACGTGGCTTTGTGAACACCATCAGGGGTGACGTTACTTACCGCGTGAATATCATCCCGAGCCAACATGGCATCCAGGTCTTGATACACGTCGGCAATGCCATGATGCTCGGCAAACGCCTGGGCTTTGGCAAGGTCTCGGTCGCACACAGCCATCACTTCGATGCCTTCAAGACGGCCAAAATGCTTGGCGTGCTCGCCAGCCATGCTGCCTGCACCAATTATCGCTAAACGGATCATTTAAAGCCCTCCTCGCCGGGTTTATGCAGGCTTTCGCCTTTAATCTCGACCGGATTAGGCGCTTGGTCAGCGGGCACATTAGGGCAGCTGTCGATCCATCGCGAGCCTTCCGGGCGTGCCCAGTTCACGGCGTTTTTCAACACGGTTTTCACCTGGGCATCGTAATAAATCGGATAGGTTTCATGGCCAGGGCGGAAGTAGAAAATCTTGCCGTTGCCACGTTTGTAGGTCAGGCCGGAGCGGAACACCTCTCCCCCCTCAAAGGCACTGATAAAGATCACTTCATCGGGGTTAGGCACCGCAAACGGTTCGCCGTACATTTCGGTATGGGGCAGCTCAATGTAGTCCCCCAGGCCCTGAACAATCGGGTGACCTGGGTTCACTACCCATAGCCGTTCCCGCTCGCCCGCTTCACGCCACTTGAGTGAACACGTAGTTCCCATTAAGCGCTTAAAAATTTTCGAGTAGTGCCCCGAGTGCAGCACAATCAACCCCATGCCCTGGAGTACGCGTTTTTGAACGCGATCAACCGTCTCCTCCAACACATCGCCATGGGCGGCGTGGCCCCACCATAGCAGTACATCGGTGCTTTCAAGCATTGCTTCGCTCAAGCCCTGCTCTGGGTCTTGTAATGTGACAGCAGTGGCATCGATACCTTCTGCTTCGTTTAAACCTTCGGCGATGCACTGGTGCATACCCTTAGGGTAAATACGCGCCACGATGTCATTGGTCTGCTCGTGGACGTTCTCCCCCCATACGGTCACGTTAATGCTCATAGCTTCTCCTTGCGACATAAAACATCTTAAAAAATGACAGGTGAGGCTTAAAGTAAACGTTTACTCGCAAAGAGTAAACGTTTACTTAAATGCAACTTTAGTCGCTTCACAAGAGTAAAAAGAGTGCGCATTAGCGCTCATAAAAAAGCCCGCTGCATAAAGCAACAGGCTGTTTAGCTAAGAAACACAACGTGTTAGAAGTAGCCCGTCCCGCGGGGCATCATGCCAAGATGATTTTCAACACGCTTGACGCCCTGGGTATTTTCAGCTGCTACGGTCACTGCCTGCTTCTGTTCTACTGACTCTACTAGCCCCCAAATCTCTACGTTCCCACCATCAACAATCACACTGAAGCTTTCGGTTCGCACACCGGTGTTATTATCGATCTCTTTGAGAATGGCTTCACGGATAGAGCGATCATCCTCCGGCGACTGAGTGGGCGCTACAACCGCGTTAGCAATCCCTTGAAGTAAGTTTGCGCGACTGACAATACCAACGAGCTTACCGTCTCGCACCACTGGCACCCTCTTGATGTGATGCTTTTCCAGCAAACGAGCAATGCTATGCAGCGGTGCATTTTCTTCGACAGTTAGTGGCTTGGAGGTCATTACCTCATGCGCCTTACGCCCATGGGATTTAATATATGTCCCCGCGTCTTTACCGCCACTAAAGAGCGAGAGCCACCAAGAGCGGTTATCGTCCGCTTCATCTTTCACGCGACGCATCAAATCGCCTTCGCTCACGATACCCAACACTCTACGCTCATCATCGACGACCGGTACGGCACTAATGCGATTTTCGAGTAGCAACTGCGCTATATCGCGCACGTTTGCGTCGGGCCCTACACACACCACGTTGGGTGTCATAATGTCGATAGCTTGCACAGTATCCTCCAGGCGACAGGGTCGCAGTCGCAAATTATATGGCTCACCTTTGAGACTAGTGTGCTACTGGTGATTTCGCTATGCAGGCCCAGCCTCAGTGCCCGTCTATTGATCCAACGCAGTTTATTTGCTGGTTTTCTCTACACTTTCCTCAGCGACTTTCTCGACATCGACAATGCCAGAACGGCTCACAACCACTTTCCAGCGAGCTAGGTAGGTTGTGTCCTCACTACCCGTCTCACGAATGACCAAGTTAAACAGGTGACGTCTCTCGACACTTTCTCTAACGGCCTGACCTTCCTTCAGACGGTAAATGAAGTGCTTCTCTTTGCTCATTAAGCGCGTCAGCATGGAAAGATCGATATGCAGCGTTTCACGGGTATGCTCATAGCCGCTTAAAAAGCGGGTGGGCGACATACGCGAGCTGGAACGATAATGCAGTACTTCTTCTTCACGCTGAGCGACCGTTCGACGGCGCATTTGCTGAATATCAGCATCTAGTGCGGCATAGCGCTTATAGTCGAACCACTCTAACTGCCGACCCACCGATTGATTGCGCGTGGGGTCGATATATTGCCGCCGCCACTTTGGCCTTCCACGCCGAAGCCAGCGCCATAGCGTGTTACGCAGGTCGTCTTTAAACACCTCCCGCATCGCATAAAGCAGCGCCAACGCCAATACAAACAACGCAGTGACATCGCCCAGCACACTACGCAAGTGGAGCACACCAAGCGATACAAACGCCATTACCACTGCCGTCGCCAACGCTTTTACTGCCTTCTGCTCGCCGCTCCCAAGCTCTAGAGCACGCTGTTTGAGCGTAATGGGATGCTCAATAAGCCGCCTTAGCAAGCGCATTTTATTCGACATCCGAGTGGGATCTTCCATCACCCGTTCAGCGTTATACTCTTGCTCTTTTCGATAGTCGCTCTCACGCTGGCAGACAATGATAAAGCGACGTTTTATCTCACTAAACTCGCCGCCACGAGGCATATGCGCTACCAATGCCAACAGTTGCTGCTCGGTAAACCAGGAAAGGTAATTATCGATGTTGGCAAAGTATTTATAGAGCCGCTCGTCGGTGGGCGAATTGCGCCGCAACCGTTTAAGAATGCCGTCACTCAAATCGCTCATTTCATACAGTTGATCACGGAGCGCATCGGCAAGCTCTTGAAGCTCGCCGCTCTCCTGGCGTTGATCGCTAGTTGCATGGCGTAGTTTTCGGGCGCTGACCAGCATTGCCTGAGTCGTTCGCTCTAACGCCCCAACGTATTGATAAGCGTACAAACTTAAACTTAACCGATAGGAATCACTGCCTAACTGATTACGGCTCGCTAAACGACTATGGACCAACGGTAAATGGTACTCATCACTGTAGTAAGTGCGTGAAACGCTAATCGCGCCGTGATAAAACGCCTCTTCTGAAATGACATGGGTGCTAAGCCCAAGCTCTTTGGGCACAAATAGGTAAACATCGAGCGTGTGCGACGTTTCTTCCTTGAGCCGTCGAGTGAGCCTCAGCTGGAAGCTATTTTTACGCTCAACATTGATCACCTAACGAATCTCCTACTTCATTGCGTAACGCGATGATATACCATGGCCAATCATTATCAGGATGGCCGTTAAAGCACTTCTGCGGTTAACCTCTTTGCCTTGGAGCCAAGGAATGTCCATTGCCCGTTTTTCACCCTTTGAGCTGTTGCTGCTAAAGAGCCGCAGCCAAGTGGATACGGCAACACTACTACTGTTAGCCTGGGTGCTTGTCCATCGCCAGCAGGTGTCTGAAGGCCAGCGGCGACGCCGACTGGCTCAGGTCACCGCGCAATTTCGTCACGGGCATGAACTTGGGCCGGTGATGAGCATTGCCCATAGTCAAGACCTTCAAGCCATTCAGTTAGCGGCCGAGGTTGTGCGCAAAGAGTGTTCCAACGAGCGCAGTCTCAGCATACTTTACCAAGCGATCACGGTAGCCACCGACGATGGCGAGCTATCTCTGAATAACCATTACATTCTGGGCTTTCTCGCTGATTTGCTAAATATCACACCTGCCACATTCAGCACTCTCTTTCATGAGTTAACGGGCAAACCACTGCAATCAGCAGAGGACCCCAGTCGAGATGCTTACTGGCAGGTGCACGATCCAGAATATCACGCGCGCAAGGCACGTGATGCACACGCGGCTGAGCAGAAAGCAAAAGAGGCCGAAGAGCGCCAGCGTGCTAATAAAGAACAACAGCAACAAAAGCAACAAAAGCAACAAAAGCAGCAGAATAAACAACGCCAACAGGAAGAAGCACACCGTGAGAAGGCAAAACAGCAGCAGGCCAAGCGGGAACAGAACAAGCGGGAACAGGACAAACAACAAGAGCGCCGCAAACGACAAGAACAGACCCAACAGCAAGAGCGTCAGCGCTGGCAACAAGAGCAGAAGCGTCAGGAAGAAGCCCGTCGCCAACAGCGGGAGCGCCCCTCTTCACCACCCGATCGCAACACACGGGCGCTGGCAGTATTAGGACTAACACCAGGGGCTAATCGTGCCGATATTCGCCGTGCCTATCGCCGCATGGCGCAGTTGCACCACCCTGACCGTTTCTATTCGGGTAGTGAACATCAAATAGCACTGGCATCAACGCGTTTTCAGCGCATCAAAAGTGCCTACGATTATTTGATGCAAAACACCTGATCAGCCTACTGTTAACGATTAAGGGCAGAGCACCCAAACCGAAAGTGAGTATCGACTCGAACATTATGCGCGATTTGTATCAACGACTGACACTAACACCCGACGCGAGCGATCAAGAAATCAATAGCGCGGTGGCTCGCTGCCCAAACAGCGCGTTGCGCCAGGATGCTGAAACCGTACTTGGTGTTGCAGAACATCGCGACGCTTATAACAAGCTCCACAAAACCGTCAGCGACATAGGACAACTGCGGGCAAGGCTTGGACTCACCCACGCGGCTCATTGGCAAGGCGATGTAGCCAACGACTTTTCCCTACCACCTGATCATGCTATTTCGCGCCATGACGAGCTGATTGATCGCGTCAGTCTTGCGGTATCGCTTTATAACCGCTGGCGGCGTTTCAAAGGCCTGTGGCTACTCGTTGCCCTGCTCACCATTGGTGCTGGCATAGGCGTCGCTTTTGGGCTCGCCTTGGGCCTTGGGCTTAGCATAGGATGAGGCCTCTGCTCGCTCGCGCTCATCTCGGCGGGTTTCAGCTTCTGTCGGGCGCGGAGCTGGTTTTGGCGGCGCTGGCCGCTTTCGCGAGCTATCGCCGTCTTCATCACTGATATTCCCTCCCCTGCTCTTGTCACCCGGCTCATCGAGCGTGAAATCCGTGCCGGCGCGCTCTTTTCCCGTAGGCTCTGCTTTCGCAGTCTCATCGGGCATAAGATCTTGCCGACGATCTTCTGAACGCGCCTCCATGCTGACACTGAGACGCGGTACGCCCAGATCGATTTCCTGCGCTTCCATGCGTTGCTTCAATAGCAAGTTAAAGGCACGCGATACGTCCCATTGCATTTCTGGTGCTGTGCGAAAACGCATGCGCAAAATAGGGCAACCATCTTCAAAGCCCTGCACACCCTGCATTTCTAAAGGTGACCAAATATAGTGGCGCATCATAGGGTCTTTGCGTAACTCTTGCGCTGTTTCTTGCATCAGCGTAATTGCATCATCAATTTTCATCGCATAAGGGATACGAATACGCATTAGCGCAATGCCGAATTGGCGCGACATATTATGAATCGACTCAATACGGCTAAAGGTAATGATATGGACAACCCCATCTAAATCACGCAGCTTCACAGTACGTAGCGTTAATCCCTCAACGGTCCCCATATGGCCATTAATTTGCACGAAATCATCCACCGCCAGGGAGTCTTCAATCAGAATAAAGATCCCGGTGATTAAATCCTGCACCAACGTTTGGGCACCAAAACCAATCGCCAGACCGATGACACCCGCACCCGCAAGTAGTGGTGTGACGTTAACGCCAAGATTTGCTAGCCCGGCAATCACCGCGATAATCAAAATCGTCACAAAAATAACATTACGAATCATCGGCGTAATGGTTTGCGCCCGAGCTTGATTCACTCGCCTTCCGCGAGAGCGCGCGGATGACGTTAGCGCCCGCTGAATAGCCGTATCAGCAAAGATCCAGACCAGCCAAGCCAGCAGAATAGTTGACCCCAGACTTATTAAGGCTTGACCAATACGGGCACTGGCTACCGCTTGCTGACCAAGGCCAAACAGCGAACCGCCCCAAACCTGCATAAACAGTTCGGCGAATACCATCCAGGCGCAAAGGTGGGCAAGGACAAAGCCGAAGCGCTCTAAACGCTTACGATATTGGCTGTAACGACGGCGATGACGGCGCTTACCCAAGCGCTCTGACTGACGTCTTAACAAGCCCGTCACCACTAACGTCAACACCAATAAGCTTGCCGAGATAATCGAGCGCGCAAGCGCTGTACCCACATCACCCACGGTGATAAAGATCGCCAATAATGAGCCACCCACCATCAGCAGCGCAGGAATATGCCAGAGGCCGCCCAGCGCACGGATCATCTCAACGGCGGCACTAGCATCACGGCGCTGCTTGTAAGGGCGGTTACAGATCAAATGGCGAACAGGTCGTTTAAATTTAAAGATAAAGCGTGCTGAAAGCAGCGCAGCCAACATATTCGCAAGCACAGACACTAAGCTGGAAAGCTCACTACCCAGTAGCTCAACCAAGCGGGTAGAGTTCACCGCATCGCCCAAGGCGATTAATGCGCCAATGACAAACAGACCACGCAAGGCTTTTTGCTGCAGCACCTGTACCGCTGTAAAACGATGGCCACGGCTGAAAAACGCAATGACCGTTTCAATCACCACCGACAACGCGCGACCGCACACACAAACGTAAGCCACAACCAGTACAACCGCTCGGCCTGGGCTGTAAGGTAATATCTGCCCAATCCCTAGGGTAATCGCGAATGACAGTGCCCAAGGCAACATGCGGCGTAAAAAGTGCACTGCCAATAACCAGGCTTTCGGGTCACGAGGCAAATCAAGCGGCCATTCTCGTCGTGTGGCGATCAAACGCCCAAACGCAATCATAACGACCAGCAGCGTCCCCCAAATAACACCAAGGACGGCGCCTTCAGCCACTGCGCGTAGCGCCTCCCCCTGGTCAGCACCATCATTTAATGCGCGTAAGTCGGCAGCTCCTTGAACCAATTGTCGTGACCATTCATCAACCGGCGAATCGCCAGCCTGAGCCTGCTCGCCAATATCGGTCAGCGTATCGGCTAGTGCGCCCAGCAGGCCTTGATGAACGATTTTGTCCTCTTCGCCAGCCTCGGTGGCAAGCTGCAATTCACGCAGGGAGTCGAGCAGCGCTCTACGCTGCTCTTCATTCTCCAGCATTGCGATCACATCGCTCAGCGAGCTTTGGAAGCGTTCACTACTGACACTCTGCTCTTCTGATGCATCATTGCCTCCCCCCAGGCTTGGCAGAGAAACGCTCTGCGCCTGTGCGAAGGTCATCACACCTAGGAGTAGCGTCAAAAAAACGCCTAACACGATATTGATTGTCCAGTGCTGTCGCACGCTTAACTCCCGAAAATGAACTGACATAACACGCCACTTAGTTAGCGTTTACTTAACTTTGTACGCTCAGCCTTAATGCGTGACTATGATAGGCTGTTGGCTTAAACGTTCACCTCAAGGATACCGAGATGACGCTGCACGCTCCTCCTAACCGTACAAATAGTGATGGAAAAACAAGGCGTGTCGGTGTGGAAATCGAATTCGCCGGACTCCCGCCGCATGATACCGCTGAGCTGGTACGCGAGCTATTTGGGGGTGAGCTTAACGTGGTCAGTCCCCATCGGCTACTCGTTGAAGCGACTCGATGGGGCGAATTCGGTATTGAGCTGGATACCCAGTATGCTCATCCTGATAAGACGTTACTGGAAGAACACCATGAAAGCGACAGTGAATGGGCACGCCAGCAGCGCCATCGGCGAATAGAGTTCCATCAAAAAACCCGCGAACTGATTGGCGACATGGTGACGGGCCTAGTGCCTACGGAAATTGTCTGCCCGCCGATTCCCTGGGATGAGTTAGGTGAACTAGACCAGCTATTTAGTGCCCTACGCGACAAAGGCGCGAAAGGCACGGATGCCAGCTTACTCTACGGATTTGGCTTGCATCTAAACCCTGAAGTAGAACGGTTTGACGTTGCTTACCTTCTAGCCATGATGCAAGCGTATCTGCTTCTCGCCAGCTGGCTGCGCGATGAAATCAAAGTCGACATTACCCGTGAAGTACTGCCTCACGCCAATCCATTTCATAAAGAGTACGCTCTTAAAGTCCTGGATTCTGGTTATCAGCCTGATTTAGATACGTTTATCGATGACTATCTGCACTACAACCCAACGCGTAATCGAGAGTTAGATCTACTGCCGCTGTTTGCGCACCTGCGTCCTGACCATCCCCATGAGCTGCTGCATAGCCAGCTCACTAAACCACGCCCGACGTTTCATTACCGGCTACCCAATGCGCAGCTTTCTCAGCCCGGTTGGGGGTCAGTTGTGGAGTGGAATCGCTGGGTTGAGGTAGAAAAGCTAGCCGCAAACAGTGAGGTGCTGCGCGCTCGCTGCGATGAGTATATTGCTGAACACAGCCAACCTTGGTGGAAACGCTGTAAAACGAAGCTGCTTGGCCTATTGAAGTCATCCTAAACACACTGCCTGAGTGAGAACGTGCCAGCATGTCTCGACCACTTATTGGGATTACAACCTCTGATCAAAAAAGCCACCTAGCGTGGTGGTTTGACTGGTTCGCCGTATGGCGACATGGCGGCAAACCGCTTCGCTTGTCCCCATCACGCCCCTTGCCTGCCCATCTTGACGGGCTAATTATTGGAGGCGGCGATGACATCCAAGCACACCTTTACGGCGGCGAAGTACAGCTGGATGTGCGGCTAGACCCAGCCCGCGATGAACTGGAACTCAATCTACTCGGCCGATTTATTCCACAAAACACTCCTGTATTGGGAATTTGCCGGGGAGCTCAGCTAATCAACGTCCATTTAGGAGGCACCCTCGACCCTGATATTTATACCACCCATGAAGGCCTGAAACGACGGCGCACTGTGCTACCGCGCAAAACAGTGGATATTGTCGGAGGAAGCAAGCTTTATCAGCTGTTAGGCGTCACGTGGTGTCGCGTGAATAGCCTGCACCATCAGGCGGTCAATCAAGCAGGTGACGGTATCAATATTGTCGCCCGCGACCGGGACGGGCTAGTCCAGGGAATTGAGTCGACAAAACATGATTTTCTGATTGGCGTGCAGTGGCATCCCGAATGGCTTATTTTCAACCGCCCCCAGCAACGTTTAATTAGTGCACTGGTGGCGGCAGCGAAGCAAGGCGCAGGCTAGCAACCTGCGTACCGCCTCTGGCTAGCCTTTTAGGGCTGCCAGCGCGGCCTCATAATCAGGCTCATTTTTCAGCTCGCTTACCAGCTCACTGTGCAACACGCGGTTGTCTGCATCGAGCACTACCACGGCACGGGCGCACAACCCTTCCATTGCACTATTAGCCAATGCGACACCCCAAGCTTCTTGGAACTCTCGATGGCGGAAGGTAGACAAGGTTTCAACGTTATCCAACCCTTCTGCACCGCAAAAGCGCTTGGCTGCAAATGGCAGGTCAGCAGACACCACCAGTACCACGGTATTATCCAATTGCGAGGCCAGTTCATTGAACCGCCGAGTAGACACCGCACAAGTGGGCGTATCCACACTGGGGATAATATTCAGTACTTTGCGCTTGCCCGAATAAGTATCAAGGGTGACATCATTCAAATCGGCATTGGTGAGCGTCATCAGCGGAGCAGTTTGGCCTGGAGCAGGTAGCGTTCCCGCCACATCCATGGGCTCGCCAGCACGGGTTATCTGTTGCATATTAGGCTCCTAATATAAAGCGAAAAAGGTGTATGGTGAGAACTACCACCTTACAGGGCAATGCCCTGATTGGGCTAACTTTTCCTCTCTAACCTTTCTTCGCTAACCTTGCCTCTGACAGGACAACGAGAACGCCATGACCTCTTTAGTCATTATCAAAACCGGTGACGCCTTCCCTGAAGTGGTCGACCAATACGGTGATTTCGAGCAACTCTTTATCAATCAGCTTTCGACGGTACTGCCGACACATCTGTCACTCAGGGTTTGGGATGCGCGCAAACAAGGTGTTCCACCTACTCCTACCTCATTCGCCGGCATTATGCTCACGGGTTCCCACAGTATGGTGAGCGAACAGGAGCCATGGAGCGAGGCGCTAAAACCTTGGCTTGAGCAAGCGCTAGCCGAGAACGTCCCTATGCTTGGCGTGTGCTATGGTCACCAGTTGATGGCGTCAGCCTTCGGTGGCATTAGCGATTACCACCCTGCAGGAAGAGAATCAGGAACGCGCAAGGTACGACTGACCCAAGCAGGCCATCAAGACCCCCTGTTTAGCAAGCTGCCCACACACTTCTCGGCTCACCTGACCCACGCCCAGTCCGTCATGCAGTTGCCACCCAACGCCACGGTGTTGGCGCATAACAACCACGATGCTCATCAAGCATTACGTTATGGCCCCCGCCAATGGAGCGTGCAGTTTCACCCAGAGTTCACCCGACCAGTGATGCATGCTTATATCGAGCGCCAGAAAGCCGCATTGCGCGACCAAGGTGAAAATCCCGACGCCCTCATTGACGCGATCACCGACACTCAAGCGGCCTCTAGCCTACTGCGCCATTTCCTACGCTTTACGTAAGCCGCTTTTGGTCGCGTCTTGATGCAAGCCGATCCGCTAATCGCGTGGGTTCTGGTAACTTGGTGCGTCCTAAACAGCGCACCACCCAGTCAAGCGATGTTTCAAGGGATAATCGATGCCCAGGCGATACGAACACCGGTTTCACATTTTCCCGCGAGCGTAGCACGGCACCAATAACGTCGTTACCTGATGTTAGAGGCACCCAATCCCCCCGCGTGTTTCCCACCTCTGCATGCTGCCCCGTTAAGCGGGACTTAGCGATGCCGATCGTCGGTAAATTCAGCCATAGCCCCAGGTGGGCAGCGACACCAAGCCGTCGAGGATGCGCAATCCCCTGCCCGTCGACCATTACCAGTTCGGGTGTGATCGCAAGCTTAGCGAACGCTTCCAGAGCGGCTGGGATCTCGCGAAAAGAGAGCAGCCCGGGAATATAAGGCATCCGCGTTGGCTCACGATGAACCACCTGCTCTACCATCGTTAGGTGTTGCGTGGTGTCAGGCTGCCATTTTAGAACAACGACCGCCGCCCGAGTGATATCACCACCCGCTTCAAACCCAATATCGACCCCAGCAATGTGGTGCACAGAACCGATACGATCAGTGGTTTCAAGTCGTTTCGCCAGCACTGTTTGCAGCGCTACGGCCTCTTTTGGAGCTAAATTCCAGTCATGTAGCGGTGCGTCCATGCAGCCTCCTTTTACTGAACCATAACCATACTAACGTAGCTCAATTTCCCAGCTGCAATGACAGGCAAAAAAATCCCCTTAAGCCGCTGGGCGTAAGGGGATAGAACGATCGTTAAACGTCGTTTTAAAGCACCATTATATGGCGCTATACATTAACTTAAGCGCGTTCGCGGCGACGAACTGGTGCATCACCGTCATCACGGCGACGACGTGGAGCACGCTCAGGTGCACTGTCTTCACTAATTTCTAACGGGCGACCAGCAACGCGGGCACGTGCCATTTTCGCCAGAATAGTGGAAGGCAGGCCACTGGGTAGCTCAACTACCGAGAAAGCGTTGCGGATATCGATACGGCCGATACGCGCGCCCTCGATGCCACCTTCGTTCGCCAGTGCACCCACCAGTTGACCAGGCTTAACGCCATCTTTATGGCCAACAGAAACACGGTAACGAATCATACCTTCGCTAGGTGCGCTTGAGCGCTCGCGACGGCCACCGGGCTTGCCACCAGGCGCGCTATCACGCGGAGCACGCTCTTTACGCGGGGCTTGCAAGCGTCCAATCGGCGCTTCGTCAGCACGTGCCATCGCGGCAAAAGCACAAGCTAGCTCAACGGCATTATGGCCTTCTTCTACTAGGCGCTCAACCAGTGCACGCTGCTCTTCAGCACCTTTGGTCAGGGCTGCCACAACGCGATGATGGAATACGTCATCACGGTGAGCGCGAATAGCGGCTTCGTCTGGCAGCGGCATTTCAGTCATTTTCTGACCGGTAGCCTGCTCCATCCAGCCCACTTTACGGCCTTCACGGAAACCAGCGAACGTAATCGCGATACCGCTACGGCCCGCACGACCGGTACGACCGATACGGTGAGTATAAGCTTCTGCGTCTTGCGGCAGATCGTAGTTGATAACGTGCGTAATACGCGGAACGTCAAGACCACGAGCAGCGACGTCGGTCGCAATCAACACATCAACCTTGCCACGCTTGAGGCGTGTAATGGTGCGCTCACGCAGGCTTTGGTCTAGATCGCCAGACAGGCCAGCGGCATTAACGCCACGAGCTGTCAGCTGTTCAACCAGCGTGGTACAAGCAGCACGAGTACGCACGAAGACAATAGCGGCATCAACCGGCTCAACTTCAAGGATGCGCGCCACTGCTTCAAGCTTAGCGCCACCATCGACGCGTACAATACGCTGTTCAATGTTTTCACCGGTCGTCGTGCGCGACTCAATCGCAACTTTTACCGGATTAACCAGATAGCGGTTAACAATGCGCTCAATTTCAGTCGGCAGCGTTGCCGAGAAGAACACACGCTGAGCATCTTTAGGGGTATCGGCAACCACGCGTTTTACGTCGTCGATAAAGCCCATGCGCAGCATTTCGTCAGCTTCATCCAGCACGAGTGCCGAAAGACCGTCGAGTTTCAGACTACCGCGATCAAGGTGATCGATAATACGGCCAGGGGTGCCAACAATAACCTGGGCACCGCGCTTTAGCGCGCCTAACTGTTCACGGTACTCTTGGCCACCACAAAGGATAGCGACTTCAAGACCCTTGAGGTTTTGGCCATATTTACTGAACGAAGCCGCAACCTGCTGAGCAAGTTCACGGGTCGGAGCCATAACCAGTACTTGAGGCTCGCGACGGGTAAGTTCTAAACGCGATAACAATGGCAATGCAAATGCAGCGGTTTTGCCGGTGCCGGTTTGTGCTTGGCCCAGCATATCGCGGCCTTCCAGCAACGCAGGAATTGTCTGCGCCTGGATCGGCGAGGGAATTTCGTAGCCTTGTGCTTCAACAGCAGAGAGAACGGCAGGCAACAGAGCAAGATCGCCGAAGCTCGGCGAAGCGACAGAAGTCGAGGTCATTAATCACACCTTGGTAGGCCGGTTTTTCCGGCAAAAAACATCGTAAGCGTCTCTGACTCTGCTCGTTAATACGCGTGACAATGCATATTAATAAACAAGGATCCGCAAGGCGGATATCATCATCAATGGAGTCGGAGACGCCGGTCGCACCTAGCATTCGGTTAGCAAACACCGCATAAGCGGGCTAACCGCTGTGGCGACCTTCTGCGCCGATTTCACCCGTTTGGTGAAATACTGGAGGCGCGCCATCTTCACAGCAATGAACATCTGCAGTTGGCAAGATGTTCCAGCAAGCATTTCACTTCGTAGTCAACGCTACCTAGGAAATTGCTTATCGTCGTGATGGAGGGGTCAACACATGCGAGGAGGGCGCATCCTAACACCGCCAGTCGCTTATGACCAGTTTTTTTGCTTTAACCGTTATTAATACTCCGACTTGCACATATTCACTGTTTGTCTAACCTGAGAAGTGCCTGACGATGTTCACTAACTTCAAGGAGTGATGCTATGAACTGGGATCAAATTGAAGGCAGCTGGAAAGAAATGAAAGGAAAAGCTCGCGCAAGCTGGGGTGAATTAACTGACGATGAGCTTACCCAGATTGGCGGCAAAAAAGATCAACTTGTTGGCAAGCTACAGCAGAAATATGGTTTAGAGCGGGAAGAAGCCGAACGCCGCGCTGATGAATGGGCGAACGATCTTTAACGTTTGTCGTCCAATTAACCGCACATTAATAGCTACATGGAGAGATGCTATGCGCAAGACAATGCTTACCACTGCTATCAGTACCGCCCTTTTAGGCAGCTTAGCCTTTGGTGCTCAGGCCTCAACTGAACCCCAAGGTATGTATTCTGCAGATGACATCATGGATGCAGAGGTGTTTTTTGCGGGTGGTTCTGGTGAAGAAATAGGTGAAGTCGAAGACATTCTTTTTGATGAAGAAATGCGCATTTCAGCGCTAGTCATTGAAAGTGGTGCAGTTCTTGGCCTTGGTGGTCGTGAAATTGTTATTAATACTGATCAATTTACCCTGGAAACCCATACCGAGAGTGATGGTGATACCGGACACCGCATTATGCTTGAGGCCTCCCAAGAGGAAGTTGAATCCTTCCCTACCTACGATCGCGATTGGTGGGAACAGACTAAAAACAGTGCCCGCGATGCATGGCAAACGACCAAAGAAGGTGCTCAAAGCGCCTGGCAGTCTACTCGCGAAGCCGTTAATGATAACCAGTAAGCTACCAGCTTAAATCGCTTAAGCTAGCGGTTAACTAGCCAAATGGGCCACCCTGCAATTGGGTGGCCCATTCGTTAGTAACGAGGTTTGAGATGCAATTTCTGAGAAGCTCTCTGCTTATAAATTATGAAGCTCGACGACGGATGCCCTGCCCTGGCAAGCGTTCACGATCATGAGGGCGCTCTAAATCCAATAGCGGTCCGGCTGGCACAATACGCGTTGGATTAATCGTGTCATGGCTGTAGTAGTAATGGCGTTTTATCTGGTCCATATTGATGGTCTCTGCAATTCCCGGCCACTGATACAGCTCGCGAACGTAATTTGCTAGATTGGGGTAATCTTCAATACGTTTTAAATTGCACTTAAAATGACCGAAGTAGACAGCATCAAAACGGATCAGCGTGGTGAAAAGCCGAATATCCGCCTCTGTTAACCACTCCCCCGCCAGATAACGATGCTCGCTCAAGCGTTTTTCCATTCGATCTAAAGCATCGAACAAAGCCAGCACATGTTTTTCATACACCTGCTGATCCGTCGCAAAACCCGACTTATAAACACCGTTATTAATGTGCGCGTACACATCGTCGTTGATGTCATCAATAGTGCGACGCAGGTCATCAGGGTAAAAATCTAAATCGTTACCGGTCAACTCATCAAACGCGTGATTAAAAATGCGCACCAAATCAGCCGACTCATTATTGACTATTGCGCTACGTTGCTTATCCCAAAGCAGCGGTACCGTGACCCGTCCCGTATAGGCAGAATCACTCATCGTATAGAGCTGATGGTGATAGTCGACGTGGTTAACAGGATCCCCGCTGGAGCCCTCACTTTGGTCATACGTCCAGCCCTTATCCTGCATCAACGGGCTGACATGGGAAGTGCCAATGAGTGATTCCAGCCCTTTTAACTTGCGCATAATAAGAACTCGATGCGCCCAAGGGCAGGCTAGTGATACATAAAGATGGTAACGGTCTGCTTGCGCAGGGTAGCTCTGCCCTTCCCATTCTTTGCCTGACGGTGCGCCCATCATGGCATCGTCGCCCACCCAGTCGCGCAGCTGAGCAGACTCACGGACAAATTCTCCACCATGCTTCTTAGTGTCGTACCACTGATCAACCCATTCGCCGTTAACAAGCAGTCCCATCGGGCGGTCTCCTGTTGTAATAATCGTATGTAGTAAACGTATTAATAGTGCTGATGACGTTTAGCATACGCCCGCTTCCCCGATGCTCAAGCGGATGTTTTACGGCGATTCATTCGATGAAATCGAATCCTTAGGGCAGAGCTCGCTCACTCCCTGCTTCAATGCCTGTGCCATGGCATGGGCTGCAGGGCCAGCGCGATCTCGGTCTCTGAATATCAACTGCATAGGTACCATTCGTATGCCACCAGCACTGAGCGGCAAAGGTTTGAGTTGCCCACTTGAAAGTTCATCAGCAATACGGGTTTCTGGCATCCAGGCAAACCCTAACCCACGCTTCAGCATATCTAATGACGTGTTTAAGTGACTCACCGTCCATCGTTGCTCTGCTTTCAACCAGCCGGAATTAGTCGACTGGCGTATCGCTGAATCACGCACTACCAATTGACGGTGTTGGGTTAGATCCCGAAGGTCTAGCGAGCGGCTAAGCTGGTGCAACTCGTGGCTTGGGTGTGCAACGGCTATAAACCGCACGTTCACCAGCGGTTCACCTAAATACCCTTGAGCCGCAATCCCTGAGACGACGAGGTCCGCACGACCATCGTGGAGCATTTCCGTACCACCATTGAGCACGCTTTCATGCAACTGCACTCTGACTTGAGGATACGTTTCCGAGAAACGTTCAAGCGCTTTCGCTTGAGCAGCAGCTGGAAAAATCTGATCAATAGCGACCACGATTTCAGCTTCCAGGCCTGCAGCCAAACGGGTAGCAACATCTTCTAAAGAGGCAGCACTCTCAATTAACTGACGAGCCCGGCGCAATAAGAGTTCGCCCGCCTCAGTTAGGCGTACCTGCCTGCCCACCGGTTCCAGCACCTGAACACCCAATTGCTCTTCTAGCTTGTGCACGGCATGGTTAAGCGTAGATGGGCTTTTGTGAATAGCCTCGGCCGCCCGCGCAAACCCACCATGGTCAACAACGGCTGCCAGCATCTGCCACTGTGCAAGAGTTACTCGAGACATTTCGATTCCCTCGACGCTAAACAGCGAAATAATCCGCTTTATGTTCGAAAAACCCTTATAGAATGCCAGGAAAAAGCGCGGAGTACTTGCTTGCAAACAATTATTCCTAGGTATCAGGCTACCAAGGGGAGCTACCTGACACTTTTTCCCTTAAATCACGGCTAATCGACACTAAAATTGCCAAACACGACAAAAGAAACAATTTTTTACAAAAAAGACAGCATCTAACACCAGCCAATCACTAAGTCCTCTTAATAAATCTACTGGAGACTGCCTCATGATGAGTAATTGGCTTTCGAGCAGCCTTAATTTTTTGACAAAAATAATACATATCTAATACAAAAGCATTATGAAATTAATTTAACTTTTAAATTTGGTGGAAAATATTGCTAAGCGTCACCTCCCTATGGTTAATTACTCTGCCCACTTAGCCCTAACCCGGCTATCAAGAAGTTACTTTTTTTAGCGAACGGTGTTCACAAATAGATTTACTTACTTATTACTTCCGTATTTCAATGAAGTACATTTAGTGTACAGGCATACAGTCTGTTCACTCTCACCCTCATGGGGTATGGTTCTTGGGTTTACTTTCTTTCATGTTATTCATTTACCACGAACTCGGCGGCCCATTTACCCATGTTGCGAATTCTTCATTCGCTGCCCCGCACACATAAATTGTTACTGTTACCCGTGGCTACAATGGTCACTGTGCTGGGCACACAAAAGTTAATTACGACCTACCACGACTTAAATCAATCTCATACACCACTGGAAAGCGTGCTTGTACCGCTTCCCAGCGACTCTGCTCCAGGGGTTCCTTCATTGCGTCAAGAACGCACCCCCGTTGCTGAAGCCATTGATCGCGCTTCTCGCGCTATTGATGCCACGCGAGATAATATTCCGCTGAACGACCTCGCGGCTACCGAAATTGTCGATCTAGATGTCATCACTAGCGCCGAAGCCTCGATGGCTAGCGTCACGACGCAACCTCCCACTAATGCCCAGCTGGATGACGGCGCGCTTCACATGGCCGTGGTATTAGGGACCCTCTCAAGCGGTATGCTCGATGCTGATAAAACGGCTTCCGCCGAAGTGGATAACACGGCTTCCGTGGAAATTGCCGATGCCACTTCATATGAAGATTATGGCAATGAGCTATTTGGTGATATTTCGTTTCTCGAGCTGGAACTTGCTGCGGACGAGCCCTACGTCCCTAGGTGGAAAACACATATTGTTGAATCGGGTGAGACCTTTGCATTGCTGGCACAGAACAAGCTAGGCCTTGGCTACAGCGAAGTAATGGCGTTGCTAGAGGATCTCCCGGATCCACGTATGCTTACTCATTGGCGTACTGGCCACAGTTTCGATTACAAGTTAGATGAAAATGGTCGTTTACTGTCGTTGCGTATGATGAAAAACACCCGTGACGGTATCTTGCTGGAACGCGATGAAGAACACTTTGCCGCAACTGTTATTGAGCGCCAGGGTGAAGCGGTACAGCGTCTTTACGCGGGTAGCGTAAGCGGTAGTTTTGCACGCTCAGCCCAGGCAACGGGGCTAAGTAGCAGCGCCGTTACCGAACTCACTCACCTACTTGAGCAAAAACTCGATTTTCGGCGCGACAGCCGTCGCGGAGATCGCTTTCAAGTGCTAGTTGAGTCAGACATGATTGATGGAGAAGCGTTTGACTCTCGCGTGCTTGCTGTTAAGTACGATGGCGAACGCATGGATTTAACGCTTCTTCGCAATGCTACTGATAGCAATTTCTATACGCCCGAAGGGAGTAGCCTAGACCCTGCTTTCTCGCGCTATCCGTTTGAAGGCAATTACCGTCTAAGTTCCAATTTTAACCCGCGCCGCAAACACCCAGTGACTGGCCGTATAAGCCCGCATAATGGAACCGATTTTGCGATGCCTATTGGCACACCTGTCGTTGCTCCCGCCAATGGCCGCGTGGAAAAAGTGGGTAACCATCATGCCGCGGGGCGTTACATTGTCGTTCGTCATGATAATGGCTATCAAACCCGTTATCTTCACCTTTCTCGTCCGCTGGTCACCGAAGGTACGCGTATTGAAATGGGTGAGCGCATTGCGCTTTCGGGCAATACAGGGCGGAGTACGGGGCCTCATCTGCACTATGAAGTCATCGTCAACAACTCGCCTGTCAACGCGATGAACGTAGAGCTGCCTGAAAATACCAGCCTAAGCGGAGATACTTTGATTGCTTTCCAGCGCCAGGCTGAGCCCATGATGGCAGCATTGGATAGCGGTGAGACAGGTACTATCAGCGTTGCCAACTACGAGCGCCAAGAAGAGTAGTAACTTTCTGATTCTCTTTGCATTAAACAATAACGCCGCCCTTCAGGGCGGCGTTATTGCTTTGAAGCAAGTCTACGTTTACAAACCTTGCTTATAAACCATTCTTATAGAAAACCTAGCAATCAATCCGCCCTTCACGTTATACCGCTCGTGACAATGCAGCCAACAGGTCGGCGTCACGACGGTAAATATCATCGCGGAATTCTACTTCCCCTTGAGCATTTGGCCAGGCCGTTAAGTAGTGCAGCGCGACAGGAATACGCTGAGGGAGATTAACATTACGATCACTTCCACTACTGTTAAGCAACGAAGACAGTTGGTAGCGACTGCCACTATCTTGAAGCAGTAACTGCGCAAATTCCGTTACGCCTTCAACGCGCACACAGCCAGAACTGAGCGCTCGCTGATCGCGCTGAAACAACCCTCTGGCGGGTGTATCGTGAAGATAGATCATTTCACTGTTAGGAAAACGTACCACCACGCGGCCTAACGGATTACCGCCACCTGATACTTGGCGCAACATCACTGCACCTGGCCGTTGCCAGTCAATAGCGTCAGCGTTTAACCGCTCGCCGGAGTGGCTTATCACTTGGATATTACGCCGGGCCAAATAGCCTGGATCTCGTCTAACCTGAGGTAAGACGTCCTCGCGCATAATGGTCGGTGGAATTGTCCATGACGGATTGATGGTTAAGTGGCTAATCGCCGAATGGATAATAGGCGTTTCGCGCCGCGGTGTGCCGACTACCACCCTGGCATCCCAGTGCTCACCATTAGGCCGAGTGTAGTGCAATCGATACCCCGCAATGTCAACCCACACGCGCGGTTCATTGGTTTGGGTGGGCTTGATCCAGCGCGCCCGCTCTAAGTTGACACGCAGTTGATCGATTCGCGACGTGACCGGCGTGTTCAATGCAAGCCGCGTGCGCTGACCCACAACACCATCTTCTTGCAACTGATGACGACGTTGAAATTGCTTAACTGCCCCTTCTAACTCAGCATCATAGGTGCGCTGGTTGCTAACCGCCGATTGAACCTCAATCATTGGGTAGGCATTGCTATCCGCCGCCAGCAAGTTGGTTTCTCCCCAATAGGCCAAGCGCTGTCGCAATACCAGCACATCCTCATTAGTATCACCTGGGCGTAACGCCTCATCTCGACCGGCCAGATAGGGAACATTGCCTTTTTCAGCCAGCGTACGGTATTGACGTAGCGCATCACGTAGCTGAGCGTACTCCGTTGATGAGGGCCTCACATAGTCAAACGCGCCCTGAATATCGTCATTTTCCACTGCATGGGCAATGCGCAGCAAAGAGTAGCGGCGCTCAGGCCTAGGGATATCCCATTTCGGCTCGACCTCGTTTGGATTCACCTTGCCTCGCGAAAGGTGCTCAAGTGCGAGTAAAAGTGCTGTCGTGGCCTGAATATCAAAGTCAGCTTGCGCCAACGCCCCTGCTTGCTGGCTAGTCTGAAATGCGTTTAGCAGGATGCCCGCATCGTAATCACTAGGCGCTAAACCATCATCTTCAAGACTATTTAACGCCTGCACCAGTGCTTCAACACGGCTGATATCTTGCCAGACGGGCCGTTGATTTAGCTGCTGGTAAAAGTCCTCAACAGGCAGTAACGCACTGGATTGAGTATCTAAACGCTGAGCTAACGCCTGCTCAAGAGCGCCTGCATCAGCTTGCGCACTGGTAACCAACTGAGGCGCTTGGATCAGCGTCAGACATAGAGCCACCCCTATCGCCCATCGTCTAATTAACGTTGTCTCGTTCATCGCTCCTCCTTGCGTTACTATTCATCGTCGCTATTTATCATTGCGATTCATCATTATTACGCTACATCTATTTATCATAGCCGTTTACATGTCTCCTTCGTCGATATCTATTGCAGGATTGCACTCTATGCCTTTTTACCTACGTGCTTCTACCGCCATTTTGTCGCTTCCACTGTTGTTATTGAGCCTTCCCTTACAAGCCGCTAGCTTTTTCTCACAGGTCGCTTCTGCAGCACCTCCCGGCGTTTCGCCCTTGCATCATCAACTACTCCAACTAGCCCCATCAGCAACGCCAGAGGCGCTGCGACTCGCCGCTCAATCGCTTAGCTGTGCTGACCCAACCGCTGAGCGCTTAGCCGTCATTGATTACTCGCTTCCGTCTACCGAGCCACGGCTTTGGGTCTTCGACCTGCATCGACATAAGCTGCTATTTGAAGAGCTGGTTTCTCATGGGCAAGGCTCTGGCGATGCGTTGGCAGAGGTCTTCTCCAATACCCCCGAGAGCCACCAATCCAGCATCGGGCTCTTTCGCACAATGAATAGTTATTATGGTCGTAATGGCTATTCATTGCGCCTGGATGGCTTAGAGCCAGAGGTTAATGATCTCGCGTTTGAGCGAGCGATTGTGATCCATGGCGCTGACTATGTTAGCGACGACTTTATTACCCAGACCGGCAGGCTCGGACGTAGCCACGGCTGCCCTGCCGTACGCGAAGACATCACGTATCCGCTTATCGACAGCTTGAAAGAGAACCAGTATGTCTTCGCCTACTACCCTGATGAAGAGTGGTTAGCAACGTCGCAGTTTCTGCGCTGCCCAAACGACAATGCAGCCCACTTAGCCCAACGCTGATAATCTTCCTATCAAAATTGTCGAGCGGCGACGCTGCCCACTTTGTGAGACCAGCCTTAAAGCTGGTCTTTAAAATTCGCCTTTGAGACTGGTCTTTGAGACTGATCCGGATACATTAAGAAACATAGTCCTCAAAAACGCCAGAGACTGGTTTTCATCATTAATACAAGGTAACTCCGGCACGCACGGCAACCACCTGCAATACTTTGTGACAAAACATCACAAAGCTATTTACTATTTTGCAGGTACTGGCCATGTTTGCTTTTATGCATCCGTATCAAACTATCCATCGCCTAGAGCAAGAAGTGGCAGCGTTGAATGCCCAATTAGAGGCTGAAAAAAAGCGCCACCGCTGTCGCGCGATCAGCTTGATGACGCCGGTTGAGTCGCTCAGCATGCTTCAGGCTAGAGGCGCGGACATGCTTTGCTCATTGAGCAAGGGCGTAGAAGTGCACGCTCAGCACCTTGCTGCCGAGCAATCGACACTTACTGACACCTTCGGCCGTCTCCATAAAGCCGAGCAAAGCGCACAAACGTTGCAGCAACACCGCCAACGCTGCCAGCAAATAGACGCGTATTTATCGTCCTCGTTAGTGACTGAGCAAGCCTTCCACGAGATACGTCAGTTGAGTGTCGAATTAGGGCACAGCGCAGGCCATACACAAGCGTTAGCCATTACTGCGGCCTTGGAAGTTGCCCACTTTCATAAACAGCCGGAAGGCATGCCAGCGATTGTGCAGGACCTGCAAGCGTTATCAGAACACTCTCGGCAATTAGCACATCAGCTAGCGCAGTGGATCGAGCGCACCGCATCGCAAGTAAATGAAGATGCAAAGATCCGTGATTACCAGCAGCAGGAAATAAAGGCCCTAACCAGCGCTGCCCAAGCAGCAGAGCATGTCATTGAGCAGTTGATAGACCAGTCACGCCATATGTATAAGGTCATACACCACAGTACAACCACGGCTTATTTGCACGCCGCCAAACTCGAGCATGCGGTATGGAAAAGCCGCCTTTATAGGCAACTACTCTCTGCTCATCTGGAAGAGAATTTAGAAGATCACCAGCACTGCACGCTTGGGCACTGGTACTTTATGGGGGACGGTCGTCGCTATAAGCATACGGAGGCTTACAAAGCGCTGGCGGCACCACATAAGCGTTTTCATGAAAGCGGTTTAGAAGCACTTAAGTTTGCCCGCCAAGGTGATCATAATGGCCAGCTTGCGGCACTGGCTATGATGGAAGAAGCCAGCAGCCAGCTAGCGCTCCAGCTTGATAAACTGATGGAGCATGCTGTTTATGAGGTTCCCCTTTCAAATGGGCGCCCCTCACCATTAGCAGATTCACCTTGATGACGTGCTGTACGCCTGCCTAGCAGGCGTACACATATCACACCCTTTTATGCCATGCTGAGTGGGTTACTGCGCTTTTAATCACTCACTCAGCAGGGAAGGCAATGTCGCAGATCAAAAAGCTAGATCTCGCTTTACAGGGCGGTGGAGCCCACGGTGCTTATACATGGGGTGTCATCGACCGCTTACTTGAAGATGACCGTATCGAAATAGAGGGCATCAGTGGCACAAGCGCTGGCGCAATGAATGGTGTGGTCATGGCAGACGCCCTCACCCGCGGTAACAAAGAAACGGCTCGCCAAGCGTTACACCAGTTTTGGAAAGCGGTTAGTCGAGCGGGTATGGCGAGCCCAATTCGCCGCTCACCACTTGATGTACTTACCGGAAACTGGTCTCTCGATCACTCACCGGGTTATGTGGCTATGGACCTTTTAAGCCGCCTGGTATCCCCCTACCAACTGAACCCTCTGAATATTAATCCATTGCGTGACATTGTCGCCGAACATATTGATTTCGAACGTGTAAGACGTTGTGAGCAGCTTAAGCTATTTGTGACAGCCACTAACGTTCGTACTGGAAAACAGCGCGTCTTTCGCCGCGAAGAGATGAGTGTAGATGCGGTGATGGCCTCTGCTTGCCTGCCATTTGTATTTCAAGCCGTTGAGATAGAGGGTGAAGCGTACTGGGATGGCGGTTATATGGGTAACCCAGCGCTGTTCCCTTTAATGGAGGAGTGCAGCGCACGCGACATTCTGTTGGTACAGATTAACCCCATCAGTAGAGAAGAAGTCCCCACGTCTGCCTCAGCCATAATGAATCGACTAAATGAAATTACCTTTAATTCCGCCCTGATTAAAGAAATACGCATGATTGCGCTGCTTAAGCGCACACTGGATGAACAGGGCATCGAAAACTGCTATCAGCAAGCGCTCTTCCACCGTATCAGTGGCGAACAGGCGCTAGAGGACCTCTCGGTATCTAGCAAAATGAATTCAGAATGGGCGTTTCTATGTCATCTGTTTGAGCAAGGGCGTGATGCCGCCGAACGCTGGCTAGAAACTCACTTTGAAGCGATAGGTGAAAGTTCAACACTGGATATTGACGCTGTTTATTTGCACGAATAACCAGCACTCAGGTGTCGCACGTCTTCACCGCAGATGCGCCACCTTGGTGCATTACCAGCCTACTGAAACTCTCCACCTATTAAACAAACACACATAAGAAACTGATTTTAAAATTAAAATAATCTTATGGCGAACTAATTGCTTCACTCTTACTGAATGATGGTAGGCGTGGACCAGGCCCAACGGGTACGAGTGCGTCGAGCCTGCCCTTCAATGGCGAAGGCATGTTCTCGTTAACAACATAGCGCCTTTCCAAGCGCCATGTTTTGACCCACTCGTATCGTGCTCTGTGAGGCCATCCATGGACATTCGCAATAAAGCTAACCGCATTCGGCTATTAAACTTCTCTACCCCTCAAATGCGCGCGTTCCACTTTTCTTGGTTCGCGTTCCATATCTGCTTTTTTGGCTGGTTTGGCATCGCTCCACTGATGGCAGTGGTCCGTGAAGATTTATCACTCACCCAAACGCAGATCGGCAATACCATTATTGCCTCCGTTGCTATTACCGTTATCGTCCGCCTGCTCATTGGCGTGCTATGCGATAAAATTGGGCCTCGTAAAACCTATACCGGTTTGTTGATGCTCGGCGCTGTGCCCGTTATGGGCATAGGTTTTGCCAATAGCTTTGAGACCTTCTTACTCGCTCGCTTAGCCATCGGAGCCATCGGCGCATCCTTTGTGATCACCCAATATCACACCACGATGATGTTTGCGCCAAATGTCGTTGGCACCGCCAATGCGACAAGTGCTGGCTGGGGAAACTTGGGCGGCGGTACGACGCAAATTCTGATGCCGTTGATCTTCTCAGGTCTACTAATGCTTGGCGTTAGTGAAACGCTAGGGTGGCGCTTAGCAATGGTAGTGCCTGGCGTCGTACTGTTTTTTACTGGGATTGGCTATTGGCTGTTTACCCAAGACGCTCCCGATGGCAACTTTAGCGACCTGCGCGCCCGCGGTGAGTTACCCGAAGCCACAGGTGAAAATAGCGCAGTACAAAGCTTTCTAGCCGCAGCAAAAGATATTCGCGTATGGGCGCTGTTTATTGTTTACGGGCTCTGCTTTGGCGTCGAACTAACCATCAATAATATTGCCGCTATCTACTTCTTCGACAAGTTTGATCTGACCCTGGCGACCGCTGGTTTAATCGCTGGTTTATTTGGCCTAATGAATATTTTTGCCCGTACCCTTGGCGGCGTTTTTTCAGACCTGTTCGCCAAACAAGGTGGTTTAAAAGGGCGAGTTCGCTGGCTGTTTATCGCCTTGGTGTGTGAAGGAATAGCGCTCATTGCCTTCTCACAAATGCATGTCTTAAGCCTCGCAATCGGCATCATGCTGGTCTTTAGCCTGTTTGTTCAAATGGCCGAAGGAGCAACATTTGGCGTGGTACCCTTTATCAATAAAAAAGCACTCGGTGCTGTTGCCGGTATCGTGGGGGCGGGTGGAAACGTAGGTGCCGTATCCGCCGCCTTTCTGTTCCGTAGTGAAAGTCTTGGCTACCAACAAGGGCTTTTTTACCTTGGCATTACCGTATTAGTGCTTGCTTCCTGTGTACTGGTAGTACGTTTCAGCGATGCCACAGAAGCTGAAGAAGCAACTGCCTATCGTGATGCGGTTGGCGACGATACGAGCGCAGGCGCACTCTCGCTGCGTTAGAATTCACTTACCCCTCTGTACGCTTTATCCGCGACGATTTTTTACGACACGTTTTCGCGACACTTATCGCAACAGAGGGGATTTCATCTCAGGCGGGGAGTAAAAGGAAACCACTATGTCTTCAGCCCAACAGCTACTCTTAACCGCCCTTCGATGCGATATCGATAGCCTGCACCACCTAGCCACTACCTCAGAGATCGTTGGCGACATTAGCGGTTTTATCCATGCGCTCCAACGTGAACGAGGCGCCTCGACGATTTACCTTGTCTCGAAAGGTAAACGGTTTGCTACTCGGCGAAAGGAATTTGTACAGCATAGCCAAGAAGCCGAGACCGTTATGCGCCAGCGACTAGAAGCGCTTACCGAAGAAGCACGACCACAGGCAGCGGCACGCTTACTCAGGCGGATCGCGGCGGTGTGGCTTGCCCTGGATGACCTAAACACGTTGCGGCAAGCCATTCTTTCGTTTGCGATCTCTCCTGATGCGGCAACCCAGGCCTTTAACCACTTAATTAGTGGGCTTCTCGCCATTGTATTTGAAGCAGCAGATACCTCAGTAGACCCGGATATCACTCGCGCACTGGTGGCTATCTTCCACCTTATGCAAGGCAAAGAGCTAGCTGGGCAAGAACGTGCCTGTGGTGCCTTTGGCTTTACCCATGGGCATTTCGACGATGCCCATCGCGAATTGATTCACCAATTAGTACGCGATCAGCAGCGCTGCTTCGACACCTTTGAAGAGTTTGCCTCACCTGAAGCTAAGCTTGTTTGGCAGCAGACTCTCTCGCCGCGAACACTCGCGGGGATTCAGCAGCTTCGTAACATTGCTTACCAACATGTTTGCCAACACTCTCATCAAGAAGGCCGCGTAGACAAAACGCTTAGCGAAACATGGTACGACCTAACCACATTACGCATTGATAGCATCAAAGCCGTTGAGGACATCCTAAACCGCCAATTAACGGCGCTATGTCATCAAAAAATCGCTCAGGTGCATTCGACGTTAGAGCAGGCTAAAACACCTCCTAACCAGCCAACTCTTGCTCCCTGTGAGCAGCTTCTTGCCTTAAGCGATACACAACCATTAGGAGAGCTGACAGCTAGCGCTTTAATCTCTCCATTAGGACGTTCACTGATTGAGCTTGCCCATGCCCAGTCGAGCCACCTTCAAGGTCTTAGCGATGAGCTGGAAAATACCCGTAAAGCCCTGCGTGAACGTAAGCTCATCGAACGCGCCAAAGGCCTTATCATGGCCCACCAGGAGATGACCGAAGAAGAGGCTTACCGTTTTTTACGTAAAACCTCGATGGATCACAGTAAAAGTATGGCCGATATGGCGCAGTCGATACTCGACCTTTCATCTATGCTCAAACGCAAAGACGAAAACACGCACACAAGCTGAAACAGCTCATTTGCAACACGGTGGACAATTAGCCATTCTTATATCTCCCCTTTCTGAATGAGCTAGGAGCACACGCTATGCAGCACCGTGTCCTAATGATCACTGGCGCCTCAAGTGGAATTGGTGCCGCCACCGCGCGAGCAGCCTCACGTGAAGGTTATAAGCTGATACTTGCCGCCCGCTCTACCGACAAACTTACTGCACTATCCCAGGAGCTTGGCCCAGAAAACGTGCTGACATGTGCGTTGGATGTCACCGACATGGCGCAACAGCAAGCAATGGTCGATCAAGCGATTGAAACATTTGGGCGTATTGATGCAGTCTTTGCAAATGCTGGGCGCGGTGGTTCTCCCGGCGGTTTTAGCGGTGCAGATCACGACGCTTGGCGTGAGATGATCCTGACCAATATTTACGGTGTAGGGCTAACGCTTCAGGCATGCCTTCCCGCGCTAAAGCGGAGCAAAGGGCATGTACTATTAACCGGCTCAGCTGCTGGACGAACTACGATTCCAGGCTCGATGTATAGCGCCACAAAATGGGCAGTGACCGGTATAGGCTATAACTTGCGTGAAGAGCTACGCGGAACGGGCATGCGCGTTACCTTGATTGAACCGGGCATGGTGGATACCCCTTTCTTTGATAAGCCACCAGAGCATGCGCTTGAAGATCGCGATATTGCCAACGCCGTGATTTATGCACTTTCTCAACCACCACACGTCGATGTGAACGAGATTTTAATTCGGCCAACGCCACCCACTGATTAATCGACGCTGCGAACGGACAATAATGGCACCTTGCATTTCTTCTTACCTGCCCACATAACACTGGAATACCTAGCGTGCTAATAAATAACGCCGTTAATTTAGCCGCCCATACGCTTTTAAATGCAGGTGCCCCATGAGCCAACTCGCCAATACCGCCCTTTCCGTGCTCGATCTAGCACCGATTCGTCAAGGTGGTAGCGCTGAAGAAACATTTCGCAACAGCGTGTCCCTAGCGCAACGGACAGAACAGCTCGGCTATACGCGTTACTGGCTGGCTGAACACCACAATATTGCTGGCATCGCCAGCGCAGCAACTGCCGTATTAATTGGTCATGTTGCTGGGCAAACTTCCACTATACGCGTGGGCAGCGGTGGCATCATGCTACCTAACCATCCACCCCTGGTGATTGCCGAGCAGTTCGGCACCTTAGAAACACTTTACCCAGGCCGGATTGATTTAGGACTGGGCCGTGCGCCCGGCTCAGATGGCGCCACCATGCAGGCGATGCGCCGCAATGCACAGGCGGGCGTCGATGACTTTCCACAGCTGCTAAATGAGTTACAAAGCTACTTAGCGGATGCGGACCCACAGCAGCGTGTGAAAGCCGTCCCTGGACAAGGCACCCACGTACCTATCTGGCTACTCGGTTCTAGCGGTTATAGTGCTCAATTAGCCGCAAAACTCGGACTCCCCTTTGCGTTTGCGGCCCAGTTTGCGCCGGGATACTTATTTGAAGCGTTGCGGCTTTATCGTGATAATTTCCGGCCGTCGGAGCACTTAGATAAACCTCATGCCATGGTAGGGCTACCTGTTATCGCCGCAGAAAGCGATGCCATGGCTCATTACTTGGCAACAACCTCTCAACAGAAATTTCTTAGCCTTATTCGAGGCAAGCCGACCCAGTCGCTGCCCCCGGTTGAACAGATGGACTGGACCCCGATGGAGCGCTCCCAAGTAAGCCAGTTCCTTGGTGCCGCCATCATTGGTGGGCCCGATACGGTCAAAGCTGAGCTAGAGGCCTTTCAGGCGCGTACGGGCGCTGACGAGTTAATGATCAATAGCGACTTTTATGATCATGCCGACCGCTTGCGTAGCTATGAAATTGTGGCAGATGTCGCTCGATAACCCATTAACTAAACGCCAAAACCATGACCACACTTAGCTTTACACCCATGACGCAAGAGGACTTCACGGTCTTCTGGCCTACTTTTCAGTCCATCGTTAGCGCTCAAGAAACGTACGCTATCGATCCTGATATTACCTTTGCAGCAGCTTATGCATTGTGGTGTCAGCAGCCCAGAGCGTCATTTGCGGTAAAAGATGATCAAGGCGTATTACTAGGCACTTACTATCTAAAAGCCAATGCAGCAGGCCCTGGCCAACACATTTGTAACTGCGGCTATATGGTAACGCCTGCTGCTAGGGGGAAAGGTGTCGCCCGCCAGATGTGCGAACACTCGCAGCATATAGCACGCCAACATGGCTTTGAAGCGATGCAATTTAATGCCGTGGTGGCCACAAACCAAGTGGCCGTCGCCCTGTGGCAACGGCTAGGGTTCGCGATTGTCGGCACGATTCCTAACGCCTATCGGCACGCATCCCAGGGGTTAGTCGATAGCTACGTAATGTATAAAGCGCTTTAGTGGCCACTTGATAAAATGGCACGCTTTATTGGTAGGGCATCATAGGTCACCGGGTTACTTAAGGCAGCGTTGTAGAAGCTCTTCAGCGGCGGCGCTGCCCAACTCGGTTAAATGGGCAATATTTCGCTCTGGGATTTGTTCCGTATCACCGTAAAAAGCAATCGCTTTTTCGACACTGGCCTCGCGCAATAGATGAACCATCGCGTAGGGCGAGCGGTTAGTGTAATTCGCCGCATCTTCAGGCTCAGCATCGGCAAAACAGTAATCAGGATGGAAGGTTGCTAACTGATAAACACCCTCATACCCCAGGTCTGCCAGCAGGCTTTCGGCAAGTTCGACATAATCCAGGTAGTGATCGAAGCTTTTAAACAGCGTGGGAAACACCAGCAGTGTGGTTTCCGTTTCTGGATGCTCGTTCAGCCACTCTACTTCGGCTATTAGTTCCTCCAATGCCACGTCGATTTTTTTCGAGCGTACCACCTCGACCCGAACGTTACCGCCATCAAGCTCGCGCTTAGCAAACGGGCATATATTGTGTTCCACAATAAAGCTGCGCACCCACGCTAACGTCTGCTCTGCTATCTGATTATCCGCCTCTTGCATCACGCCTACTACCTTACATTAGAGTGGCTACTACCACGGCTAGGACCTGCCCGTGTACCGGTAAGAAATAGTGTACCTGCAAGAACAAGCAAATGCTTCAGGTGTGCGCCTGGTACCGTGCCAACGCTACTTCATAAGACTTATGAATATGATCATCCATTAGGGCCCGAGCCGCTTTTCCATCTCTGTTTAACGCCAGTTCCACCAATTGATGGTGTTGCTCGTCCAACTCTTGGCGAATAGAGGGCATTTTGGGCCCCAAGCGGCGATAGCGATCAAACTGATCGTGCAGCTGCTCTATAAATCGCAGCAACCACACCGACCCACAAGGCGCCACCAGAGTGCGATGGAACTGAGTATGTAGACGTTCCCACTCCTCCCCTTTATCGAGTGATACATCCGCACGTTTTAAGCGATGAGCCGCTGCTAAAAGATCGGCTTCCCATACCGCATCGCCGTGGGCAATGGCACGCTCAAACGCCATGCCCTCTAGTTCAGTGCGCAGGCGCGCAATATCATCCAGCTCCTCCCTCGACAGCTTCGGAACCCTGAAGCCACGTTGGTTTTCTTGGATTAATAAGCCGTACGCCGCCAGTTTATTTAATGCTTCACGCAGCGGGCTTAGCCCTACTTGGTAATGCTCTTTCAGCGCATTAATGGCTAATTTTTCTCCAGCCGCAAAGCGGCCACCGACTAAATCTCTGCGCAACGCATCATAAATAGGACTGGAGGCTGTATCAGCAGGAGGTGGGATGTGCTTGTTCATTCCATGATCCTTTTGCGCATCTTCGCGAACGCGTCTGTTAACGGAGATTCTAGAGCTAGGTGTTGACGTCTCACAATAGCCTAACCTATATTCTATTTTATTCAGAAAAATCGATTTTAAATAAAATAAACGATGAAGAGGCAAAATTGATGCTTTTAATTGAGATGCCGCTGCTAATGGCACTGGGCATATGAAACAGTCGGCACTCTTTTGGGCTTTCTTGCGTGTTGGCATCCTCGGCTTCGGCGGGGGGCCTGCCATGATACCGCTAGTACGTGCTGAAGTTGTGACGCGGCACAAGTGGCTAACCGATGAGGAGTTTGCCGACGTACTTGCCATTGGCAACACGCTGCCCGGCCCTATCGCGACTAAGATGCCTGGCTATATCGGCTACCGGGTTGGCGGCATCAGCGGCTGTATTGCGGCGGTTATTGCCGTGATTGTGCCTATGATTGTGGCAATGATTGTCATGCTCGGTATTTTTAGTCGCTATCGCGACGTTGCCTGGATACGCGGCATGGGGCAGGCAGTCATCCCTGTCGTTATGATCATGATGGGGCAATTAACCTGGGATTTTTTCGACAAATCTCAAGCAGCTCTTGGCTGGCTTGCAAGCGCACTAATGGCAGTTATTGCAGGTGGATTAATTTATTGGCTGGGTGTGCATCCTGGCTGGGTCATTGGTGCCATCCTATTAACAGCCTTACTGCGTCCAACGGCTAAAAAACGCGTCGAGGGCTCAGCATGATTTATTGGGAGCTTTTCTTAGCGTTTTTTATTCCTAACATTATTGGCTATGGCGGTGGCCCCGCGATTATTCCTCTTGTTGAAGCCGAGGTGGTTGGCCGTTATGGCTGGATGACCTCTCAGGAGTTCGCCGAAACACTCGCCTTGGGCAACGCCCTCCCCAGCCCTATTGCAACTAAAATGGCGGGCTATATTGGCTATGACATCGCAGGCGTTGGCGGCGCATTTGTAGCTGTTTCCGCGACGGTTATTCCCTCTTTACTGTTGATGCTAGGAGCACTGGGGCTACTTTACCGTCACCGTGACTCTCCCCGTGTCAAGCGTATGAGCCAGTGGGTACGCCCAGTCATCGCCATCATGATGGCGTGGTTAACCTTGGGCTTTCTACTCGAAAGCCTTAACACCAGCGGGGCTATCCATACGCTGATTATCGGCATAGCGGCTGCTATCGCCTTGTTACGCTTCAACATGCATCCCGCCTTTGTGGTTATGGGTGCTTTAGCTTATGGCGCTCTTTTTATTAGCTAACAAAAAATGCGAGGACTGGCATGCACACTGATCCACACTATTACCCTTCCGCTTCACGTCGCATGGTTACCTTTGGCAAACGCGGGATGGTTGCGACATCTCAATCGCTTGCGGCACAGATAGGTGTTGATATTTTACGCAAAGGCGGCAATGCCATTGATGCTGCCATTGCGACAGCCGCTACGTTAACCGTTGTTGAGCCTACCTCGAACGGTATCGGTAGCGATGCCTTTGCTCTGGTATGGGTAAAAGGTGAGCTACATGGCCTCAATGCTAGCGGCCCTGCTCCTAAGAGTATTTCATGTGATGCCGTTAAGGCCTTGGGCCATGAGGAAATGCCTGCCCATGGATTAGTCCCGGTCACCGTGCCGGGTGCGCCTGGCGCTTGGGCTGCGCTTTCAGAGCGTTTTGGTAAACTGCCGTTTGAGCAGTTGTTAGCACCAGCAATAGAATTAGCCGAAGAAGGTTTTGCTATATCTCCAGTAGCGAGTCAGCTATGGGAACGCGCCGTAAAGCGCTATGGTCAATACCAAGCAGCAGAGTTTACCCCCTGGTTTACGCACTTTACGTCCAACGGGCACGCCCCCAAAGCGGGTGATGTTTGGCGCTCTCCAGATATGGCAAAAACGCTGCGTGAAATTGCCAACAGCCATGCAGATGCGTTTTATCAAGGAAGCCTAGCAGATGCGATGGATGCCTTTTCACGTCAGCATGGCGGCTTCTTACGCAAAGAAGATTTACAAGCATTCAAGCCGGAGTGGGTCAAACCCATCAGTGTCCGGTATCGGGGCCATGATATTTGGGAAATCCCCCCCAACGGCAGCGGGTTAATTGTGCTCCAAGCGCTGGGGATACTTGAGTCACTAGATGACCAATCGAAAGATCCGGTGGAAACCCTTCACCGCCGTATCGAAGCAACAAAACTGGGTTACGTAGATGGCTTACGCTACATTACTGAACGCTGTGCAATGCAACCCAGCGTTGAGCAAATGCTATCGAGCGAGTACCTCTCGCAACGCGCAGGCCTTATTGGCCAAGACGCCATTAACCCGGCCCATGGCAATCCGCTAAAGGGCGGCACCGTCTACCTAGCAACAGCGGATGATGACGGTAATATGGTGTCATTCATTCAAAGCAATTTTGAAGGTTTTGGTTCTGGAATGGTCGTGCCTGGCACCGGTATCAGCCTGCAAAACCGTGGTTGGTCATTCTCCCTTGATCCACAACATCCCAACGCGTTAGCCCCCGGCAAACGCACTTACCACACTATCATCCCCGGCTTTATTACCAAAGATAACCAAGCTGTTGGGCCCTTTGGCGTGATGGGTGGCTACATGCAGCCTCAAGGTCATGTGCAGGTAGTAACAGCGATGCTAGAGGATCACTTAAACCCACAGGCAGCACTGGATATGCCGCGCTGGAAGTGGACCAACGGCAAAACAATTGAGGTCGAAGCCGATTTCCCCAACCACTTAGCACTTGCCCTAGCCCGCCGCGGGCATCACATCGTTAAAGTCGCCGACTCGATTACTTTTGGCCGGGGTCAAATCATTCTACGCGACTCTGACAGCGGTGTGCTCCAAGGCGGTACCGAGCCGCGCACCGATGGCGCGGTACTGCCTCTTTAAATTTTCGTTCACCCAACGTTCACCACGACCTTTCAATATCCACCTTGCAAGACTGCCCAATCTCCACCTACTGCTGTGCAGTTTACGCACTGCACAGCAGTGGGCTGGCTATCAACGCCAAAGCGTCGCATCATGGCACTCTTTTTCTTGCTAGGTACTTGCCTGTCTCACTATGCCACCATTACCGTCCGATACTGCCTCTACTTCACCGCTGAGCGGTTTCTTTAGTGTGTTCCGCTATAGTCGGCGAGCGCTTGCACTCGTGTGGGAAACCTCACGCTGGATGATGCTGGGCTTAGCGCTATGTACCTTAGTGGCAGGGGTTCTACCTGCCGTGGCCGCTTGGGTCGGCCAACTGATTGTAGATGGCGTCGTGGCGGCGATGGAAAGCTACCAGGCGGCGAGTTCGCCCAACCTCTGGGAAACACTAACGCCTGTATTAGGCTTAGTCGCCTTGGAAGGGCTGATTATTGCGTTTATTGCCCTGGCACAACGTGGCCTTTCGGCCCAGCAATCGCTACTGCGTGCGCTGCTGGGCCAGAAAGTTAATGTGATGATTCTAGAGAAAGCGGGCACGCTGTCACTCAGCCAGTTTGAAGATTCAGAATTGTACGACCAGCTCACTCGGGCACGGAGGGAAGCGTCTACGCGCCCGCTCGCGCTGGTGAATAAAACCTTTGGGTTGCTACAAAATGCTATTTCACTAGCTAGTTTTGGGTTTCTACTGGTGCAGTTCTCCCCCTGGGCGTTACTCATCTTGGTGGTGGGAGCATTGCCCGTGTTTCTCTCAGAAGCGAAGTTTTCCGGCGATGCCTTTCGGCTATTTCGCTGGCGCTCACCGCAAACCCGTATGCAGATCTATTTAGAAACGGTTCTTGCTCGGGAAGACAGTATCAAAGAGGTAAAGCTCTTTGGCTTAGAAGGTCTGTTTCTCCAGCGTTACCGGGATATCTTTACCAAACTATTTGCCGAAGATCGCCGCCTAACGTTACGTCGTGAAGGCTGGGGATTTATCCTTGGCCTGTTAGGCACGCTGACATTTTACGCTGCCTACGCCTGGGTAGTGATTGAAACTGTCGCGGGAGCACTTACCCTTGGCCAAATGACCATGTATTTGATGGTATTTAAACAAGGCCAAAGCGCCCTTTCGGCAAGTTTGACTGCTATTAGCGGTATGTACGAAGACAACCTCTATCTTTCCAATCTTTACGAATACCTCGAGCAACCCACCGAAGGTGAAGAAGGCCACCTCACCAAAGGTGTAACGCCAGGTGATGGGTTACGCTTCGAACATGTCAGCTTTGCCTACCCCGGTGGCAGCGACGTACTGCACAATATTTCGCTACATTTAGCGCCGGGCAAAAGTATTGCATTAGTCGGGGAAAACGGCTCGGGCAAAACCACGCTGATTAAGCTATTAACGCGGCTCTACCACCCGACCAAAGGGCGAATTTTGCTGGACGGTAGTGACCTAAAGCACTGGGATACCCAGGCATTACGGACGCGGGTTGGAGTTATTTTCCAGGATTTTGTGCGTTACCAACTCTCTGTTGGCGAAAACCTTGGAGTTGGCGACACCCAAGTCTTTGATGACCAACAACGCTGGCAGCAAGCCGCTCACGATGGCATGGCGGATAGCTTTATCGACCGCATGCCACATGGCTACCAAACTCAGCTAGGACGTTGGTTTAAAAATGGCCAGGAACTCTCGGGTGGTCAGTGGCAGAAAGTAGCGCTTTCACGCGCTTATATGCGTCACAATGCCGATATTTTAGTATTGGATGAGCCTACCGCAGCGATGGATGCCGCAGCGGAAGCCGAAGTATTCGCCCGCTTTCGCGAGCATAGCCACGATAAAATGACGATCTTAATTTCCCACCGTTTTTCGACAGTGCGCAGCGCAGACCAGATCATTGTGATTGACCAAGGGAGTATTACTGAACGCGGCACCCATGAAGAACTGCTTACTTATAATGGTCGGTATGCAAAACTGTTTCGGCTTCAAGCCAAGGGTTATCGTTAACTGAACAGTTGACGCTCCTATAAGCATCGGTTAAAAGATAAAGACTGCTTTTAAAAAGTAGCTTTATTTTTATTAACGAGACTTTCTCAGAGACCTTCTCATGCGCTGGCAAATCCCCGCGACTCGAATGAATAAGCTGCACCGAGTTATTAATAATTCGGTATCGGCTTATTGTTGTCGCGCGCCAGAAATGTAGTGAGAAAATTGGCCGCGGCAGATGTCGCGGCCATGTGTTTTATCGTTACCTTTGATACTCCCTGATCGCGATGTTGCCCGGCCTCCTAACCCAGGAGACCGCCCCCATGGCAGTAGCAACAATTACCCGCAAACTACTCAACGCTGTT
The DNA here is from genome assembly GCF_014897805.1 of Halomonas sp. 3F2F. Classification (NCBI taxonomy): domain Bacteria; kingdom Pseudomonadati; phylum Pseudomonadota; class Gammaproteobacteria; order Oceanospirillales; family Halomonadaceae; genus Halomonas; species Halomonas sp. 3F2F. The sequence continues at coordinate 54,659 of NZ_JABUZE010000017.1, read as the reverse complement.
AAGCACTATCGTACCCAGCGGCGTCTTTACGAAGACCCACGTCTCCACAACTCGCACCTGTTAAAAGATATTGGCTTACGTTGGGAGCAGGGCCAACTGGTATCTATTCACGGTGTAGAGGAACCAAGTCAGCGCAACCAACGCCACCAGGCCGAAACCCGCGATGCCTATGAAACGTGTCCACGCTGCGGGAGCAGCCTGACATAGCCAACGCCCCGGTCACAGGAAGTGGCCGGGGCGTTTTAATGCGCGCCCATCAAATCCCATTAAAAAAGCCGACCCAATAGGTCGGCGAAGCTGATGAGAGTTGCTCGGTAAACAGGCCGAGCAATAAGATGCCTGGGGAAGGCATCGCCAAAACGCCTGCTCAAGCGGCTTGGCGATACCCTCGCCCGTCACCCTTACTTTTACGGGAGTAACTACCCTTACCTTTTTTCGGTGTTTGCTGCTGCATTTTGAACATAGGCGTTCGCAGCTGCGCTTTCAATGCGTTATCGCGTATCTTGCCTTTTTTCACGGTGTACACCTCAGTCTTTGAAAAAACAGTATTTGAAAAACAGTTTTAAAAATAGCCTTTATAAAATAGACATTAACAAATGCGCCTCGGGCGGCGCAGTAGTTTACCTAGTCCCACTGTGGCCGCCGTCCTATTGGTTCCTGCCGCTTGTATGACCCAGTGAGATCGGCCAAGTTCCCAAGATGCTTACGCCGACGCTTAATCACTATGGGTGGTTAACGTGCTCGCGGCAGGACTTTCCGCCACCATGCTCACCACGCTGCCCACCATAATCAGGCACGGTGAGGGTAACGGTTGAGCAGCGAGTCGCGCGGGCATGTCCGCCAACGTGCCCACTAAGGATTGCTGTTCAGGCTGGCTAGCGTTTGCTACCAACATAATGGGCCACGTATCGGGCAGGCCCGCTTGGCGAAGGCCGTGGCAGATAGCATCTACTTTGGAAAGCCCCATATAGAACACTAGGGTTTCATCCTGACGGGCAAGGGTTGCCCAGTCCGGCGTACCGCCTTCCCGGCACAGTTGCGCCGTAATAAAGCGCAACTGCTGGGCATGGCCACGATCTGTTAGTGGGATCCCCATCCCCGCAGCGGCCGCCGAGGCAGCGGTAATACCTGGCACTATTTCAGCAGATATTGAGGCATTCGCTAGCGCCCCCAGTTCTTCGCCCATACGCCCAAATACGCCTGGGTCGCCACCTTTCAAACGTACAACCGACTTACCCGCCTGAGCAAGCGAGACGATCAATGCACCTATCTCATCCTGAGGCACGCTGTGATGCCCGCTTGCTTTCCCCACGTAATAGCGTTCAGTACCTGGCGGTATCAGCCCCAGCACATCATCGCCCACTAAACGGTCATAGACCACCGCATCAGCCTGCATTAACAGTCGCGCCGCTTTCAGAGTGAGCAGCTCCATATCGCCGCTTCCTGCACCGACTAAATACACCGTTCCAGAACGGCACTCACCGCTTAGAGGGAGGCGTAAGCGCTCGGCTGACTCGCGACCAAAGGGCGCTAATACCCGCTGACTGAGGCGCATAAAGGCCTCAAGCCATTTCTGGGTCAGTTGTTTGCTTAGCGCACGCATGTGGACGCTCCTCTCAGTGATGAGTAATGATTCACGCTCAGTAGAGGCTGTCTAGCGCGATTGAGTATCCCAGGGCTTGGCGAGCGAAGCTCAAAGACAAACGCCGAAAGCGCCAGATAACGGTAGTGAGAGTTAGGATGCAGAACCTTGTTGGGCACTTCATCCACCCAAGCGGGTAACTGACGATTTTCGCTTAGCGCCGATTGGTAAGCAAGCCTATGTTGCGCCGCCCAAGTAACCTGCCCGGCGCGGCACTCCCCACACAATGGCAAACGTCTGTCCGCAGCCTGCTGAACCCACGGCGTTAGCACGCGGTGTGACAACCGTATCACGGCGTTAAACCACTTCAGTAGCAAGGGGTTGCTTAGTGCGGGCATTGGGCCGCTCCTCTTCAATCAGTGATTTCAATTCGGGAATACAGCTACCGCACTGGGTGCCGCAGGCAAGCCTAGCGCCCAACGCTTCTACGCTGATGTCGCCCTCACGGATGGCATGGACGATGGTGGTTTGGCCTACTTGATGGCAGCTGCAGACCACCGGGCCGGTATCCGTGGCGCCGTCGTCGCAGCCAGCTAATAGGCGGCGGCGGTGGGTATCGGTCAGTGCCGCTTCGTTAAAGCGCGCTTCCAGCCACGCTAACCCTGGCAACTCGTTGGGCGGGCCGACCATCAGCCACCAGCGCAACTGACCGTTTTCCACGCAGGCGGCGCGCAGTCGCCCGTTAGTGGGGTCTTGGCTGACGACCGATACATCGCCGGGCAGCCACGTTTTCAACAGCGCCAACCAGTCACTAACCGACTGCGTATTGGCAAGCTGCCAGCGCTGGCAGCCGCGCATGGGAATACGTGTCCAGTAGGCACTGGTGCACCAAGGTGTTGACTGCGCTGCCCCTTCGGCAACCAATAGGGTGGCCTGCCAATCAGTAGCAAGCGGCGCCAGCGCTACGGCGCCGTGTTTCGATTCCGGCTGCCCAGAGAGCGGATCGGTAATGCTGTCAATCAGCACGCTGCTTCTGGCCTGCTGGGTAAAGCAGTCAGTCCAATGGATGGGTACGAAGACCTCACCGCGGCGCTGGGCATTGGAGACCCGCACCCGAGCACGAAATTCACCTTTCGCGGCGGTTAACACCGCCAGCCCTTGATCCATAACACCGGCGGTGCGGGCATCCTCTGGATGCACATCCATAAAGGGTTCAGCACGGTGATTCATTAACCGAGGTGAGCGTGCAGTGCGGGTCATGGTGTGCCACTGATCACGAATCCGGCCGGTGTTCAGACGCAGCGGATAAGCGGCACTCAGCGCCTGTTCAGGCCCTTGGGGATGAATCGCCAGCAACTTGGCGCGACCATTGGCGGTGGCAAATTCGCCATCCTCAAACAGCCGAGCAGTGCCATGGGGTGCGGCTTTTGTGACCGGCCATTGAATGGGTGCTAAGGCGTCGTAACCCTCCCGGCCCAGCCCTATTAAGCCTGAGATATCAAACAACCGCTGCGGGCTATCAGGCACCGAACCGTTTTCAAACCCTGAGAGGCGAGCGTGCTCGTCGAAAATCTCCCAAGGGTGCGCATAGCTAAACGCCTCGGCAAACCCCAACCGTTTCGCCACCTCACACATTATCCACCAGTCGTGGCGGGCTTCACCTGGGGGCGGCAGCATGCCCCGCTGGCGAGAAATGCGCCGCTCGGAGTTAGTCACGGTGCCATCTTTTTCCGACCACCCCGAGGCAGGCAGCACAATGTCGGCATAAGGCAGCAGGTCGGTATGGGCAGCGCACTCGGAAACAATCACCAGTGGGCACTTTTCCAACGCAGCGCGCACCCGCGCAGCATCGGGCAGGCTGATAGCAGGATTGGTGGCCATCACCCACAGCACTTTTATCTCGCCACGCTCAATAGCCTCAAATAGTTCTACTGCTTTATAGCCGGGCCCTTGCGGCAGGATCGGCGTCAAGCTATCGGTAGTCCAGAAGCGGCTGACCAGATCGAGGGCGCCTGGAGTGTGGTAATCCATATGCGCGGCTAGCTGGTTGGCCAACCCACCTACTTCGCGCCCTCCCATGGCATTGGGCTGGCCGGTAATCGAGAATGGCCCTGCCCCCGGCAAGCCAATTTTGCCACCCGCTAGATGACAGTTAATAATCGCGTTGCACTTATCGGTGCCGCTTGAAGACTGGTTGACGCCCTGGGAGTAAAGCGTGACCACATGCAGCTGGCTGGCAAACCAGTAATAGAAGGTTTCCAGGCGCTCGGGGTCGACATCACAGGCCGCCGCTACCTCCGCCACCGAGCCCGCGGTTTGCTGGGCCGCCGCCAGGGCATCGTCAAACCCTTCGGTGTGGCGCTCAAGATAGAGGGTATCGAGCTTGCGACGCTGCGCCATCCACGCCAGCAGGCCGTTAAACAGATAAGCATCGCTGCCTGGCTTAATCCCCAGGTAGAGATCGGCGATTTCACAGCTATCGGTGACGCGTGGGTCGATCACCACCAAACGCATCAGCGGATTGCGCTCTTTAGCAACCTTAATCCGCTGATAGAGCACCGGATGATTCCAAGCCAAGTTGGACCCCACCAGCACGATCAGCTCCGCCTCTTCCAAATCTTCATAGTTACACGGCACCGCATCCGCGCCGAAGGCGCGCTTGTAACCCACCACCGCTGAGGCCATGCACAACCGCGAGTTAGTATCTAAATGAGGCGTGCCCAAAAAGCCTTTAAACAGTTTATTGGCAACATAGTAATCCTCAGTTAACAACTGACCAGAAAGATACGCTGCCACGCTGTGGTGGCCATACTCGGCCCGCAGAATGTTTAAGCGTTCCGCAGTGGTGCTTAGGGCGGTGTCCCAGGAGACCTCAACCCCATCGACGCGAGGGTGCGTCAACCGCCCCTGCTGTCCCAAGGTTTCATGTAGCGCAGAACCTTTGACGCACAAACGCCCGTAGTTAGCCGGGTGCCCGCGGTCGCCCTCGACAGCGCTCAGCGTGCCCGCTTCAACGGTTGCCGTCACGCCACAGCCAACGCCGCAGTAGGGACATGTGGTTTTGGCTTGCTGCGTCGTTGTGGACTGCTGCCCTGCTTTTGCCCCTCGCATAACACCTCCTCGGGTCGAGCCTGAACGCCGTATATACGTATATAAATGCCGAGCATAAAAAAACGCCCAGTCCCGTTCTCTAATGCGCTTTATAAACACATTGAGAGAAGAGGGCTGGACGTCGTTGCCACAGCGCACCTTCAGCGGTGCAAACTAGCTTTTACCACTACAGACTTTTACATCTGCCAAATTTCTAACAGCGACACATTTTCTAACGGCTCGTTATTTTTCTAACAGCTTTGGAATTGTTCTCTGCCATCGCCTAGCAATGAGTGCTTATTGCTTGTTAACTTACTTATTGCCTTGGAAATTGCAAAAGCCGAGCCGGAAACTGAAAAAATTAAACTTAATCATTTAAAAACAAAAACTTAAAAAATAAAAAACCATCACACAACGTTCTTTTTTATACTCTGCACGCGCTAAACGGTGTGTGAGAGTGCACGCCATCTCCCTTTTCGCACCATCACCGTGCAGTCTATTCGAAGAGTCGTGTCACCGACCTTCCATAAACCACATCTAAATAGCTGAAGTTATTTAAAAATAATATTCCATATGGCCAGTTGGCTAGCTCCTTGCTTCAGACAGCGTAAGGTTTTTAATCAGCTGACAGCCAATGGCGGTTGTCGCGCGTTTTTTTAAACAACGCAATCGGGCAACGACGCCCCTGTTACGCACGCTTTTGCAATGCTTTGCAAAGAGGTGCACGACAGGGGCGTTTTTTTGTTTGGTGCTCAAGCAGCCGCAAAGACACAGAGGAGCCGCCCATGGAAACTACTTCCCGGTGCTCACCCAACGACCATCTGGTGATCATTGGCAATGGCATGGCAAGCCATCGTCTCATCGAGGCGTTGGTAAAACAGCCCACACGCCCACAGCGAATCACGGTGATTGGTGCAGAACCAACCCCTGCTTACAACCGTATTCTGCTTTCGCCACTGCTGGCCGGTGAAATGCAGCAGGATGCACTTACCCTGCGCGATGCCCAGTGGTACGCAGAACAGGTCGTCACGCTGATACTGGGTGAAAAGGTCGTGACGCTTGATCGCGCAAGCCAAACGTTGGCCACCGATAGCGGCCGATCGCTTGATTACGATCATTTGGTCATCGCCACCGGCTCGCGCCCAGCGCTGCCCGATGTTCCCGGTATTGAGCTTGACGGCGTACACGGCTTTCGTGACTTGCAAGATGCTGATGCACTTAGCGACATCGCTCAACAGGGCGGTGATGCAGTGGTGATTGGCGGCGGCCTGCTGGGCCTTGAAGCGGCTGAGGGGTTACGTAAACGCGGCAGCGACATCAACGTAAGTGTGCTCCAGCGCAGCGAGCGGCTGATGAACCGCCAACTGGATGCTACCGCTGCTCACTTACTTAAAGACACCCTCACTCAGCGCGGTTTACGGATCATCACTGGCGCGCAGTTAGCGCGGCTAGAGAGCGACGCCCAGGGCCGAGTCGCCAAGGTGCATCTTGCCGATGGCCGCCAGTTGAACGCCTCCAGCGTGATCATTGCCGCGGGTATTACGGCCAATGCGGAACTTGGCCGCCAGGCAGGTCTGTGCACGGATCGAGCTATCGTGGTGGACGAATGGCTCACCACCAGCGACCCGGCGATCTCAGCGCTGGGCGAGTGCTGCCAGTTCGATGGCACCACCTACGGTTTAGTGGAGCCGATCTGGCGACAGGTAGAGGTGCTCGCCGCGACGCTGTGCGGCACGCATTCCCAAGGCTACACAGATGCCCCCAGCGCCACCAAACTCAAAGTCAGCGGTGTGGCGCTCTACGCCTTTGGGCCCACCGAGGCCAGCGCCGAGCATGAAGTACTGAATTACCACGACCTTGAGCGCGGCGACTACCGCCGCCTGCTGCTGCGCAACGGCCAGATTGAAGGCGCGGTGCTTTACGGCGACACCAGCCAAGGCCCCTGGTACTTCGAGCAGGCGCTCACGGGTACCGATCTCAACGCTTACCGCCAAGCCTTGTTGTTTGGTGCCGCTGATGTCGATGTGCTCCAGGCGGGCATGGCTGACCAGCAGAACGCCCCTTCCCATCTACCGACCTCAGAGGTGGCATAATGTCTACCCAAAAACTGGCAACTCCCGAACAGCTTATTATTATTGGTAACGGCATGGTCGGCCATCATCTGGTCGAGCAGCTCGTCGATAATGCTGCCCTTGAGCGCTATCAGGTCACCGTGTTTGGCGAAGAGCGCCATCGCGCTTATGACCGTGTACATCTCTCCGAATACTTCAGCGGCCGCGATGCCGATTCGCTCGCGCTTTGCGAAGCGGATTACTACGCCACCAGTGGTGTGGAACTGCGCACTGGCGAGGCTGTGATTGAGATCGATCGCAACTCACAAGAGGTGGTCACCGAACAAGGTCGTTACCCTTACGACCGCCTGGTGCTGGCTACCGGCTCGTTCCCCTTTGTGCCACCGATTCCCGGTAACGACCGCGATGGCTGCTTGGTGTACCGCACTCTAGACGATTTGGACGCCATCCAGGCGGCCGCCGAAAATGCTACCACCGGCGTGGTCGTGGGCGGCGGCCTGCTAGGTCTCGAAGCGGCTAACGCCCTGCGCGGTTTGAACCTGGATACGGCCGTTGTAGAGTTCGCTGCACGCCTGATGCCGATGCAGGTAGATAACGAAGGTGGTGAGCTGCTGCGCGAAAAAATTGAAGCCCTGGGCGTACAGGTGCTCACCGAGCGTGCCACCCAGCGTATTGAAGATGGCAAGGCGAGCCGCCATCGCATGGTTTTCCAAGACGACAAGGTACTGGAAACCGACCTGATTGTGTTCTCGGCAGGTATTCGCCCCCGCGACCAGTTGGCCAGGGATTGCGGGCTGGAGATTGGTGAGCGCGGCGGCGTGGTAGTGGATAACCAGTGCCTCACCAGCGACCCGGCCATTCTGGCGATTGGTGAAGTGGCGCTATGGAACCAGAGTATTTTCGGCCTGGTCGCCCCCGGCTATCAAATGGCCAAAGCAGCGTTTTCGACGCTGACCGGTGGCGATACCCAGTTTGGCGGTGCGGATATGAGCACCAAGCTCAAGCTGCTGGGCGTGGATGTGGGCTCGATTGGTGACGCCCATGGCAATCAAAACCCCAGCGCACGCATGTTCCGCTACCTAGACCCGATCAAACAGGAGTACCGCAAACTGGTGGTCTCCAGCGACGGTAAAAAGCTGCTCGGCGCCATGCTGGTGGGCAATAACAGCGTTTACGACACGCTGTTGCAGTACTACGCCAACGGCATTGAGTTGCCCGACGAGCCCGCCTCATTGATTCTGCCGCAAAGCAGCGGCGCCGCGCCAACTCTCGGCCCCGGCGCACTGCCGGAAACCGCCTCCATTTGCTCTTGTCACAACGTCACCAAGGGCGATATTTGCGCCACTATTGATGCGGGCGCGGTGGATCTAAGCGGCGTCAAAACGGCCACCAAAGCCAGCACCGGCTGCGGCGGCTGCACCGCGCTGCTCAAAAGCGTGGTCGATCATGAGCTAGAAGCCCGCGGCGTAGAGGTTGATAAATCGATTTGCGAGCACTTCGCCCATACCCGCCAGGAGCTTTACGATATTGTGCGCGTAGAAGGCATCAAAACCTTCAGCGAATTGATCGAAAAACACGGCAATCAAGACACCCACTGCCTGGGCTGCGACATCTGCAAGCCCGCGGTGGCGTCTATTCTGGCCTCCTGCTTCAATGAGCCGATCACCGACGCGGCGCATATTCCTCTGCAGGATACCAACGACACCTTTATGGCCAACATGCAGAAAAACGGCACCTACTCGGTGGTGCCGCGTGTGGCCGGTGGTGAGATCACCCCAGACAAACTCATCGTGCTAGGCGAAGTGGCCAAAAAATACAGCCTCTACTCCAAGGTCACCGGTGGTCAGCGTATCGACTTGTTCGGCGCCCGCCTGGAAGACCTGCCGGATATCTGGGGAGAGCTGATTGCTGCAGGTTTCGAGACCGGCCACGCCTACGGTAAATCGCTGCGCACGGTTAAATCCTGCGTCGGCAGCACTTGGTGCCGCTACGGCGTGCAGGACAGCGTCGGTATGGCGATCTGGCTAGAGAACCGCTACAAGGGCCTACGCTCACCGCACAAGATCAAGTTTGGCGTTTCCGGCTGCACCCGCGAGTGCGCCGAAGCCCAGAGCAAAGACATCGGCATTATTGCCACCGAAAACGGCTGGAACCTCTACGTGTGCGGTAACGGTGGCATGCGCCCCCGCCACGCTGAACTATTTGCTACCGACCTGAATGACGAGCAGCTCTACCGCACCATCGACCGCTTCTTGATGTTCTACGTGCGTACCGCCGACCGCCTGCAGCGCACCTCGGTGTGGCGCGAAAACCTCGATGGCGGCCTGGAGTACCTCAAAGAGGTGATTCTGGAAGATAGCCTAGGCATCAACGACGAGCTGGAGCGCCAGATGCAAAGCGTGGTGGATACCTACCAGTGCGAATGGGCCGACGCGATCAGCGACCCAGAGAAGCTCAAGCGCTTCCGCAGCTTCGTCAACGACGACCGCCCGGATCCGTCGATCATTATGACCTCCGAGCGCGGCCAGCTACGTCCCGCTTAAACACTAATGCCCCAACCAGACAACGCCAACGAGGTAACTGATGACCGCGACCGCACTCAAACACACCGTAAGCACCGACACCTGGCAGCCGCTCTGCACTAAAGCTGACTTAGTAGAATTTTCCGGCGTCGCTGCTTGGTTGAACACGTCAGAAGGCCCTGCCCAAGTGGCCATTTTCTACTTACCGAGGCAGCGCTCCCAAGGACAGGAGAAAGAACTCTACGCCCTCGACCATTTTGACCCGTTTTCTAACGCTAACGTCATTGCCCGCGGCATTATCGGTGATGTTAAAGGCAATCCAGTGGTTGCCTCGCCACTCTATAAGCAGCATTTTCGCCTTGAAGATGGCCAATGCTTAGAAGATGAGAACATCAAGCTGCGTACCTGGAAAGTCGCATTTAGGGGCGAGGAGGTATGGGTGGAGGGGTAACTGACAGCTGCTTTACGATGACGTTACTCCCGGCGAGGAATAGCACTCGCGTAGGTATTCAAGCTCAAAAAATGTTCATCTGCCCGCTGCAGCGCATCGAGTGTCTGTGATCGATCATCTTCTGCCAATAAGGTGCACAGTACTTCTGAGATGGCTAAGGCGGGCGTTAACGTATGGAAAAAGCTGTCGCTTTCCGTGGGGCAAAAAATCGTCTGCTCTGACAGCCCGACCAGTGGCGATACTTCACTATCGGTGATCGACAGAATCGTCAGCCCCTTGTCTTTTGCCAACTGCGTCAGTTCCAGTGTCGCTACTGCGTAAGGTTTGACGGAGACAACCAGCAAGGCCTCTTCGGGCGTGGCGCGAATTAGTGAATCGCCGCCGGTTCCTGCCGGTCCATCCAGGTGAACCGAGCGATCCCCCAACAGTGACATAACGTAATGGAAATGCCACGCCACGGAGTGGCATGAACGCAACCCTAGTACATACACTTTTCTAGCTGATTTCAGCGTATTAGCGATGGCTTCCAACCGTTGCAGTGAGTCAGGCTCACAGAGCTGAGAAATCTGAGCACTCAGCCCATGCAGCATATGCGCGGCGATATTGTCGTTGGCCGAGGCTCTAGCCCCCTCGTTTCGCTGGCGAGCCTTGGCGGCAAAACCATCGTTCCCCCGCCGCAGCGCTGCCACATAGTGCTCGCGAATATCATCGTATCCTTGCTTGCCCAGAAACTTTGCAAGCCGCGTCATGGTGGCAGGCTGCACCGCCGCATGGCGCGCCAACTCGCGCATAGAAACCAGTGCCACCTCATCAGGGTGTTCCAGCACGTAGCGAGCCGCCTGCTGGAGCTGCGGCGACATGGCATCGTACTGGGCGATAATCTGCTCCCTTAAAGGGTCGCGCTGCGGCATGTGTGTTGCCTCTTATACGGCTTGTTAAAACAGCCGCCGATTTAAACGTTACTGTTGTCAAAAAACAATGATCTATATATTTCACTAAAAACAAAAATGATTCAATTGTTGCAGCAATAGACCAAACTGTGCCAATCTTCTCCTTATGGCGTCCCCACATCGCTAAGTGACCCTAAGGAACCGTTTCCATGACTCGTATTCTTCATCGCAGTATCGGCCCAACACTCCCCCATGCCGCGTCGGCTCAAGGCGTCTACATTACAGACACCACTGGGCGCCGATACCTAGATGCCTCAGGAGGCGCTGCGGTCACCAGCGTTGGTCACGCCCATCCGGAAGTGTTGGCTGCGATGCGCGCTCAAATTGATAACCTCTGCTACGCACACACCTCCTTTTTCACCACCGACGCTGCCGAAGCGCTTGCTGAAAAACTCGTTAACTTGGCACCTGAAGGATTGAATTACGTCTATCTCGTGTCAGGCGGGTCAGAGGCCGTTGAAGCGGCTCTGAAGATGGCACGGCAGTACTTCGTAGAAATTGGCGCCCCCCAGCGTAGACATATCATTGCCAGACGTCAGAGTTACCACGGCAACACGATTGGTGCGTTGGCAACCGGTGGCAATGCGATGCGGCGTAAGCAGTTTCAGCCCATCCTGCCAGAAACTCATCATGTCTCCCCCTGCTACGCCTATCGCGAAAAAGACGCCGAGGAATCACCAGAGGCTTACGCTATTCGGCTTGCCGACGAGCTCGAGGCAAAGATTCTCGAACTCGGCCCTGAAGAAGTCATGGCGTTCGTTGCCGAGCCCGTTGTAGGCGCCACCCTTGGTGCCGTCGCCTCTGTCGCGGATTACTTTAAACGTGTGCGTGCGATTTGCGACAAATACGGCGTGCTATTGATACTCGACGAAGTGATGTGCGGTATGGGTCGCACCGGTACTGTCTTCGCCTGCGAGCAAGACGACGTCATACCGGATATCGTCACAATAGCCAAAGGCTTGGGCGGGGGTTATCAGCCGATCGGTGCAGTGATGCTGTCCGACAAAATTTACGACAGCTTTGCCAACGGCTCTGGCCTGTTCCAGCACGGGCATACTTACATCGGTCACCCTGTTGCTGCGGCCACCGCTAACAAAGTGGTTGAAATCATTGCACGCCCTGAGACACTCGCCAATGTAAACGCCATGGGCGCGAGATTACACAGCGGCTTGGAAGCGATTCTTGGTGCATCACCGCATGTTGGCGACATTCGAGGAAGAGGCTTGTTTCGCGGTATCGAACTGGTGGCGGACCGGGGCACTAAAACGCCTTTCGATCCGAGCCGAAAAATTCACGCCAAGATTAAGCGACACGCCATGGCACGAGGGCTGATCAGCTATCCGATGGGCGGCACCATTGATGGCATTCACGGCGACCATATTTTGCTGGCACCGCCCTATATTATTGAAGCCGATGAAGTCGACCTAATCATTGAGCGTATTGCCGACGCCATCAACGCCGCCATCGCCGAGTGATGGCACGTCCCCTATCTGAATGGAGCTCACCGATGACGCTATCTCCCTGCCCGCCTATTGCTGATGCCGACTGGCCAAACGAAGTCGCTGAATTACGCGAAGACTTCGCCGGCGCGCTTAATGTCTATCGCACCATGGCCCACCACCCGGCCTTGCTTAACGCCTGGGCACCTTTGCGTCAGCATGTTGTGAAGGAAAATGCCTTAGGGCCAGAATTAACCGAGGTGGTGATTCTACGCGCGGGCCTGCGCATGGGGTCACGTTACGAGTGGGCTCATCACGTTAGCCGGGCACTCGCTCTAGGATTCTCCACTGCACGAATCGACGCCATTAGAACTCGCCCTGAAGGCGTTGATGGCCTTATCGTCAACGCTGTGGATGCGTTATTTGACCAGAAGATGCTGTCCCCCGAGCAAGAAGCAGAACTCGCAGAGGCTATCGGACGCAAGGCCGTTATCGACCTAATTGCGATGGTGGGGTTTTATTCGGTATTGGGCTATCTGCTCAAGACTTACGACACACCGGTCGACGACAACATTCAACAAGAAGCGCAAAAAATGCCAGCGCTGTTTTCATTAACGTCTTAGGCATGCCAGTCCCTGGCGCAGGCTTCAAGCTATCCCAGGGCAGACCATTAAGTACTTATGCATACATTTGCGAGTATTCAGGCCTCATTAAATCAGTGGCCGCCCATGATCAGTGCCCGCTTAATTTTATTCAGGCACTCGAGGCTCATCATCTAATGTAGGAGGCCGCATTTAACGAGCAATGGCGGCGTAGCCGCCCTTGCTATAACCAGGTAAATCAGTTGAATCATCGTCGAAGTGTCGAACCAAAGCTAAAGCCCTGTCTCACAACAATACATTTGCTTCTAAACACTAGACATCTGTTTTTTGCATCATCACACAGTCAAGCTTCCGACCTGCTACTACCGAATACTCAGGTAGCTTTTCCATTACTTCAAACCCAGCCTTTGTCAGGACCCGCTGTGAAGCGTGATTGTCTAGAGAAACAGTCGCCGTGAGCGTATTAATTTGGTCAATGCAACGAGCTTCGCTAATCAGATGGTTCAGCGCCTTTTGCGCCAGCCCATTACCACACGCATGTTGCGCTATCCGATACCCCACCTTTGCGTAACCATTTTCTATCTCACGTAGGTTGGCGCGCCCAACTATCGCACCTTGATACTGGATAATAAGCGGCCTCATGCGTCCTTGGGCATTTAACGCCAAGTACTCATGAATATGCTGGCTAATACCTTCCGGCGTGTAGAAGTGCTCCGCTCTGGCCTCTATATGCTGCTCAAACCAGTCACGTTCAGTGGCTTCGAACAACAATAGTTCAGCGGCATCTTCCGGAGCAATTTGTCTGAAGGAAAAAGCATCAGCATGGCGCATAAGCACATCTCTCCTTGGGTGCTAAATCAGTGCATCAAAGACTATCTCCATAGCCTTAGAATAAACAAATCACTGACACTGCGACCACTGATATTGCTATGCTTGCCAGACTCTTGGGTAGGCAATATCGGAGCAAACGTTCGTGAAAACAGAATCCAGTACCTTGGCGTTTTCTGCCTTTATGGCACTGCTGATTGGGTGCGCAGGCATTACTGCGACACTAGCGTCTAACTCCCAGGCTATTTTGCTGGATGGATCATTTAATCTTATCTACTTCAGCGTAGCGCTGGTCACTATCAAAGTCAGCAAATTAGCCAGCCGCCCCGATAGCGAGTCCTATCCGTTTGGCTACAGCTACTTCGAGTCGCTGGTAAATCTATGCAAAGGCTTATTGATATTAGGCGTTTCCATCTTTGCGTTGGTGGACGCCATCGCTGCGTTACTGACAGGTGGGCGGGAGATCTCAGCAGGGCTTGCGGTTATCTACGCACTGTTTGCCACCGCCGCTTGCTCGCTCACCGCTTGGGTAATGCACCGCAGCCAGCGCCACGTTAGTAGCCCGCTGGTGGCTGCAGACAAACTTAACTGGTTGGTGAACAGTGTTATCTCGGCTGCCGTGTTAGCAGCGTTCTGCTTGGTGATGCTGTTTGAGCGTCTAGGCTGGCGCGGTATTGTCCCTTATGTCGATTCACTTCTGGTGATGGCCGTGGTGTTGCTATGCCTTGGCGTACCGGTGCGTATGGCCTCCCAGGCACTGCGAGAACTGCTCAATAAAACGCCCGACGAAACAGTCGCCGAGCCTGTGCGTCAGGCGGTTGGTCGCGGGCTTGCCGATATCGACACCCAGGAAGTTCGGGTACGCATGGTACGCCCTGGCCGTCTGCTGTATATCATGGTCCACGTGGTGCTACCCAAAGCACTGCATGACTCTACGCTTGCCCATCAAGATGCCCTGCGCCAGCAGATTGATGAAGAAGTACGCCGTATTTATTCGCCGGTCGTCTGTGATGTAGTGTTCACCGAAGATGATCGCTGGGCAGCGCCTTCCTGCGGGCAGCTAGTGAAGAAATACGCTTAACTGCGCCACATTAAAAAGCGGCCTGTGGGCCGCTTAAAATGCTAGTACTGCCGTTATAAACCGCTTGAGAACATAACCCTCTGTTAAACACCGATATCCCGGTAATGGCGGGCCACTTTCTCGATGGCGATCAGATAGGCTGCCATGCGGTAGTCGTTAACTTTCGGGTTTTCGTTACGGGTGCGAATAATCTCTTACAGCGCCAAACGCATAGTGTCGTCCAGCCCCGAACGGACTAGATCAAACTCATCGGCGCCGCGGGCGAGCTCATCAGCCAGATGCTCTGGCACCTTATGGCCCGTTGATTCTTCAATCGCCTGAATAATGTGCTGGCCACGTGCTTCATGAAAACGTTTATCGAGCCTGCCAAAGCGAACGTGATTGAGGTTACGAATCCACTCAAAGTAGGAAACCACTACGCCACCAGCGTTGCAGTACGCATCGGGGATAATCTCGACACCTCGCTGTTGAAGAATTTTATCGGCTTCATAGGTAACCGGACCATTGGCAGCTTCAGCAATAAGCGGCGCTTGGATATGGTGTGCATTCTTGGCATTGATAACACCTTCCAATGCCGCTGGTATAAGAATATCGCAGGCACGCTCTAATGCTTTGCTGCCATCTTCTTGGTATTCAGCCACCGGGTATCCCTTAACGCCACCGGTCTCAGCAATATACTCACGCACGGCCTTAACATCTAAACCATCGTCGTTAACCAAGGCACCATCACGTTCGATGATCGCAGTAATCAAGCAGCCATCTTCGGTTTGCAGAAAATGGGCGGCGTGATAGCCCACATTGCCTAACCCCTGCACCACGACTCGTTTGCCAGCCAAGCCTCCCGACAGGCCACAACGCTTGATTTCTTCTGGATGACGGAAAAGTTCGCGCAACGCATACTGCACCCCGCGCCCGGTCGCTTCATTGCGCCCTCGCACGCCACCATGCTCGACCGGTTTCCCGGTTAACGCGCCCATGTAGTTGATGTCATTAGGAAACATCTGGCGGTAGGTATCTACCATCCAGCCCATTTCACGCGGCCCAGTGCCCATATCGGGGGCGGGCACGTTGGCGGCAGGGCTTAGATACCCTTTATTGATCAGCTCGCGCGCAAAACGCCGTGTAATGGCTTCCAGCTGTTTTTGAGTGTACTTGCCCGGATCAATGATCAGCCCCCCCTTTGAACCACCGAACGGTACGTCGACAATCGCGCATTTATAAGTCATCAGCGCCGCTAGGGCCTCAACTTCGTCCTGGTCGACCATCATCGCAAAACGAATACCCCCCTTTGAGGGCAGACGATGATCACTGTGGGTGGCTCGCCAACCAGTAAACATTTCAATCTTGCCATCGATATCAATCGGAAACGATACCTGCACCACGCTCTGGCACACCTTCAGAGCATTCCCAATACCCTCTTCCAGCTCCATGATGTCGATAGCGTGATCCACCATGTGCTCGACGCTTTCACGAAAAGACATACCCTGTTGGGCGAACTTAGTATCACTCATAAGTGGCGCTCCATTGCTGCGTTGTTTTTATCAGTATTGTTATCGGAACTGTTTCGGGAATAACCACACCTGTCTTTGTGCTACAGGGTTTTAGCTGGTTTAAACTCCCTAACCCCACCGACTCTAACAAAGCCCCTACGCCAGCAACTTTCAACTATTGTTAAATAGTCTCAGCATATAAAACGCCACTAAATGTTTCGTCAGCTATTTGCTTAAAGAACCACGCAGCCAGCCTAATCCATTAGCACTTGGCGATACTCTCGTTGATTCTGGATAACTAACCAGAGTGTTGCGACAACTCCCCCCAGTAAGGCAACTCCAAATAGCGTTAATGCCGCGCGATGCCCTAGGGCATCGATAAGCACTCCCGTTGTGATCACTGGAATACTGAAACCAATGTAGGCCATTAGAAAATACCCAGCGCTCGCTTGAGTAGAAGATGGGCCAGCCACGGCTAACACGCCACTTAATCCGCCCAGGTAAATAAAGCCGTAACAGGCGCTGCTAGCCATGACCGTACCTAGTAGCAATATGGGTAAGTGCCCCGCGATAGCTCCCCAAGCAATCAGCCCATAAGCCGGTGGCAGAATCGCAAGTCCCAATAACGTAGACCGATATGACGACAACTTTCTGGCCCAGGGTTGAAATAACACGCCACAGCTGCAAATACCGAAAACGGCAAAGCCACTCCAAACGCTTAAACCATGCTGGTCTAAAGCGGAAGGCAATATGGCAATCACCAGCCCCACCGTGGCCCAGGCAATTAGGATCGCAAAGCCAAACCGAATGGCTCCATTTGGGAAGCTAGGCAAACGGAGCATGCTGCCTTTCGGCCCACTAGGCATGCCTTTTCGCAACGTCAACACGCCTATTAATGCGAAAGCGCTAATACATAGATATAACCACAAACTGGGGGGCGTTAAGCTAGGCGTAGTAACGATAAAAACGCTAGTCACCGCTGCCCCTAAACCGAAGCCAAGCGCGCTGCTAATCGTGACGTAACTGGTAGAAGCTTGTTTATCATCGCCTTGCCATAATTGTTGCATATAGGCTGGCGCCACCGCGGATGCTAGCGCGGTCCCCACCCCAAGTAGAAAACGCGCCACGCCGAGCATTACGATGCTAGGCGCTATTAGCATCAGGCAAGTGGCCAACATATTAAGCAGTAACGCAGTGACAATGATTGCTTTGTAACCTACCCGCTCGGCCAAGCCATTAAGCCCCAGCAATACAGGCATTACCCCTGCTACGTAACAGGCAAACGCAATTGTCGTGGCACCAACACCAACCCCGCCTTGCGCTGCCAACGCACCATATAGCGGTGCCTGCAAATTAACGGCCGTGGTGATCATACATAGCCCGAAAGCTAGGCGGGCTGCGCTGTACTGGTTCATGCATTAACTCACTAGAGATTGCTAAAAGAACCATAAAGCTCGCACGCTTATTCAAGCGGGGTAAGATACACTGGGCCACTATTATTGAGGCACTGTTCCGGTTTTTTAATGAACAGTTGATCCAGCAGGACTATCTATGAAGTTAACAGTTGATCGGCATGCCAACACGCCTATTGCACAGCAGCTTGAAGAGGCGATCAGCACTTGGATTAAACAAAACAAACCTGGTAATGGCAGCCGCCTACCCTCCATTCGCTATTTAGCTGCGACACATCACGTTAGCCGCAATGCGGCTATTGAAGCTTATGAGCGTTTAATCGCCGCAGGGTTGGTGCGCTCAAAACCAGGGGCAGGTTTTTTTGTTGCCGATAGTCCACCAAGCGAGCACCAAACAGCTTCTAGCCCACTGCAGGAAGTGACCAACGGGCTTTGGGGGCTTTTTAGTGCCGATGAGACGGCCCTGCCCCTTGGATGTGGTTGGTTACCCAGTCATTGGCGGGAGAGCGATGATTTAACCTATGCGATCCGTCAAGTTGCGCGTATGAATCGCGCGGACATTTTTGAATACAGTACTCCCCAAGGCCCCACGGCATTACGCCAATTAATACAAGAGCGACTTCGGCTTTTAGCGATCACGGCAAATCATCAGCAAATTGTCACCACCAGCGGCAGCAGTCATTCGCTAGATTTATTGGTGCGCTTGCTTCTCGAACCCGGAGACGTTGTCTTCGTCGAATCACCAGGCTATTACAACCTATTTGGCCTACTACATCTGCAACGTGTTCGTGTCATCGGCGTGCCTCGCTTAGCCGACGGTCCTGATCTTGAACGCTTAGAAGAATTACTTGCAGAGCATCGGCCGACCCTTTTTTATACCAACAGCGTTTTTCAAAACCCCACAGGGGGAACGCTAACGCCCACCATTGCGCATCGCTTATTACAATTAGCCGAGCAGTACGATTTCAAACTGATAGAAGATGATATATACGCAGACTTTCAACATACGCCAAGTGCTCGCTTAGCTGCGTTAGATGGCCTTAACCGGGTTATTTACTTGGGCAGTTTTTCAAAAAGCCTCTCCTCTTCGCTGCGCGTTGGTTATATCGCGGCGCCTTCTTCAATGGTGCAACGCATTGTCGATATCAAAATGCTAACCAGCATTTCTTCTTCACGCTTTGCAGAGCAAGTCATTACCACCATGCTTCAAAACGGTAGTTACCGAAAGCTGACGGAACGGTTAAGTACTAGGCTTTCCAACCACATGTCGATGGCGCTTGCGATGCTCAAACGTGCCAACTGGGATGTTTATACCGAGCCGACCGGTGGGATGTTTGTGTGGGCAAAGCCACCGGCAGCGATAACACCTGAACGATTGAGTGAACTGGCTGATGACTGGAAAGTTACCCTGTCGCCGGGACATTTATTCTTTGCCGATCATCAACCAACGCCCTGGCGGCGACTCAACGTGGCTTATATGCAGGATCCAAGAGCAAAAGGGTTTATTGAAGGATAATTCAATGACCTATCAATCAACCTCCACCACCAAACTCGGCTCAAACAGCTCTGGCGTAAACTCATCGGGATAACCGCCTGGATTAGCGATGACGCGCGTGCCGTTATATAAAGTATCGACAGGCTCATGGACATGGCCATGCACCCATAGGTCCATCTTGCCCATCAATTGAGGCAGGTGGGAGGCAAAGGCTGGGGACAATGCATCACCCAAATACTGTTCAGGAATGCAGCTGTGTAACGGTGCGTGATGGCTAATCACAACGCGTGGCCCATCAAAGGGTTGCTCAAGCTCATTGCTAAGCCAAGCAAGTGCTTCAACGTGTAATGCTTGGCTAGCTTGAGGGGTAAACACCTGATCTGGAGCTGTTGTCACGATGCTAAAATCGGGCATATAGCGCAACGCTTTAGCGTCGGTCTCTGCTGGGTTGTGCGTTGGGTCATCGGCATAGAGCGCAAAATCAGTCCATAACGTGGTGCCATAAAAACGCACTCCTCCAATAGTCACCGCTCGATTATCCAGCAACTCAATATTGTAGTGCTTGGCTTCGATGGCGAGCTCTTCACGGAGTAGCGGCATGCAGGTACCGTAAAACTCATGGTTGCCCGGCACATATAAAATAGGCATTGCTGGAAACCGCTGCCTGGCCCAGGCAAGCCCTGCCGTTTTCTGGTGAATATCGCCCGCCAAAATAACGAGATCGGCCTCTACCTCGGGCAATTCGCGGTCGCCATCAAAAAACTCCAAATGAAGGTCGGATAAAATTCGCAAGCGCATAGTATTCCTCACTTTTCCCTGTGTAATGGTCGTTTTATGGCGTAAGCCGCTCAATAAATTCTCTCACATAGTGAACAACCACGGCTTCCACTTCACGGTGGGGCACATGCCCAACGCCCGGCAGTATTTCAGTGTGCGCAGGACCTCGGGTATGGCGAGCGATGCGTTCAGGTTGGCGGTGCGAACCATACTCATCATTTTCACCATGAAGCACCAGCGTGGGGCAGTGAACGTGCTGAAGAGCGGGCGTAAGCGACCAGTGTTCAAATGCTGGATGTAACCACGTGTCTATCCAGCCGTTCAGTACCCAACGCGCCTTATTACCGTGATATTTTTCTAATTTGGCAAATTGCTCCGGCATTTGAAAGGCGGCCCGCGCCTCTTCAATACCTTGTTGTGTGCGTGGTTCATTTACCGCCTGCGCTGCAATGGTAATCAAGCCTTGGCACTGCTCTACATACTGCCCTGCACAGTGCACCGCCATGCAACCGCCAACGCTATGTCCCAGCGCAATAAAATGCGTTAACTGAAACGCACTCTGAAGGGCTGCAAAGCTGGTAGAGGGTTCATCGTCGATAAAGCTCAGCAGTGGCGGTGTCAGGCACGCGTCGGAGCGCCCAAACCCTAGACGGTCATAAGCAATCACTCGTCGTTGGGTCGCCGCACATAGCGCCGCTGGAAAGCTACGCCACAAATCCACACAGCCTAACGAGTCATGGAGCAGCACAATGGGCACATCCGAGCGCAAATGAGACGTTTCCCAAGTACGAGTAAACACGCGACCACGTGGTGTTGCTACCCAACGGTCTTGGAAGATAGGTTCAGGGCACAGAGTGTCAGAATCGACAGTTGTTGGCACCATAATATAACTCGTTGTTTTATTGATTAGTTATAGGTATGTCATCAGCATACCACGCTAAGTAGATAAGACTTCGCACCAATTATTTTGGTTATCAGCGGCTAAAATGCTGCACCGCAACAAGGATAGTCTATACTTTAAGTGTGTCCCAACAGGAGGACCACCTTATGATGTCTACATTTGGATTATCGACACAAGATGACGAGGTACTCGCTTTTTGGCACCGCCAAGCCCACTGGCAGCATGCTGCTAATGAAGCATTAGCGACCTACTTCGGCTAAAAGAAGCTTTTTTAGCGCCATCTCTCCCCTATAGACTAAAAAATAACCACACAAGCCGACTTTTTCAGTCGGCTTTTTTATATTATGAAAATCTTTTCCATTCAATGATGTAGGTGATCAGCTACTGATTTTGTAAGCCATTTCTTACACACCATAGCAATTCTCCTACATCTTTAGGACTAGATTTAAGGGCTGAAATGCGCATAGACTTTAGCCCGCAGTTAACTTGCTGCGTCGCACAAAGAAAACCATATATAACTAAATTGGGGTCACTAGAGCCCATGATGGCTGAACCGTCCCTTAACCTCTGAATGAATTAGGAGTACTCGCCATGTCATCTTTCGCTGCTCAAGATCAGACAGTAGAAGTGGATGTGATGCAGGTTTGGGCTAATCGTGCCCAACAGCAACGCGCAGCTTTTGACGCCATCGCTGCTTATATGAGTCAGCAGTAAGCAACAACGCCTCAGCCTTTGGTTAGTTTTCGGCCTGAGGTGTTGTCGTCTTGTTTATCAAGCCAACTGCGCTAAGTAAGTGTCCTGCAAGATATACATTCGCTTCACATCACGGTATTTGCCGTTGATAAAGAACTCTTCAACCAAATGCCCCTCCTCTATGAAGCCACTCTCCTCGTAGAGATGAATAGCTTTAACGTTCTCCACCGCCACAATCAGATATATTTTGTGTAGGTTTAAAATGGTGAACGAGTAGTGCAATGCTTGACGGATTAATGACCGAGCAAACCCTTTTCCCTGGTGATCTGGCGTGATGATGATCTGAAACTCACCGCTGCGGTGAATATAGTCAATTTCAATCAGCTCAACTAAACCGATGGCATGTCCGTCGCTGTTCTCTGCGACAAAGCGCCGCTCGGCGTTGTCATGAATGTGCTTATTATAAAGCTCCTCCAGCTCATCAAATGATTCGTAAGGCTCTTCAAACCAGTAAGACATAATGCTCTGGTTATTATTTAGCTCGTGAACAAAGCGCAGATCGTTGCGTTCCAGGGCACGAAGCTTTAGGTCGGTGGCGAGCATGACTCTGTCCTTTCTCTACGTATTGAGGTTTCGCTTTTCGCGCTGATTAGACATGCAGTATGCTCGAAAAGAGTTTTTTGTCATCACAGGAGTTTCGCATGATTGACCTACGCAGTGACACAGTGACTCGGCCTTCCCCCGCCATGAAAGATGCCATGATGGCCGCTCCAGTGGGCGATGATGTATGGGGTGATGACCCAACGGTCAACACGTTTCAGGAAAAGCTGGCTGAGCAGACAGGCAAGGAAGCAGCGCTACTATTTCCAAGCGGCACACAAAGCAACCTTGTAGCGTTAATGGCTCACTGCGAGCGCGGCGATGAGTACATCGTGGGGCAATCAGCCCATACTTATCGCTATGAAGGCGGTGGCGCAGCGGTGTTAGGCAGCATTCAACCGCAGCCTATTGAAAATGCCGCCGATGGTAGCCTGCCATTAGAGAAAATAAGCGCAGCTATCAAAGCCGACGATTTTCACTTTGCGCGTACCAAGCTGCTAGCGCTAGAAAACACCATCGGCGGCAAAGTGCTGCCCGCCGAGCATGTGCTGAAAGCAACTGAATTGGCCCGTGAGCGGGGGTTGGCAACGCACCTGGACGGCGCACGGCTGTTTAATGCCGCAGTAGCCACGGATACCCCACTGAAGCAACTCTGCTTGCCATTTGATAGCGTGTCGCTGTGCTTTTCGAAAGGTCTGGGCGCTCCCATCGGCTCTGCCTTAGTGGGCTCGCAAGCCTTGATCGACCGCGCACGGCGCTGGCGTAAAATGGTCGGCGGCGGCATGCGCCAATCAGGCATTATTGCCGCCGCCTGTCAGTATGCTTTAGAGCACCATATCGCTGACTTAGCCGACGACCATCGCCGTGCAGCACGCCTGGCGGAAGGCTTAGCAAAACTGCCTGGCGTTGAGATTACCGCTCAGGCAACCAATATGGTGTTCGCGCACTTTCCCGACGAACATGTACAGCCGCTCTCTGCTTGGCTGAAAGAGCATGGCATTTTGATTGAGCTACTTTATGCCACGCGTTTTGTTGTTCACCGTGATATTGATGATGCCGATATAGATAAAGTCATCGCCGTTATGCAGAGCTACTTCAGCCGCCTCTAGTCAGCCTTGAGACCTGTCAGAGCAACGTAGACCCCAGCGCTAAGTGTATTGCGATAACCGCCATCATCAGACCAATTAGCCCATCAATGGTACGCCATGCTACCGGGCGGGAAAGCCAAGGCGAAAGCGCGGCCCCGCCCCACGCCAACAGGCTGAACCAAAGAACAGAGGCAGTCGATGCGCCTGCGACAAACACACCCGCGCTCTCCTGCTGAGCACCAATAGCAGGAATTAACAATAGCGTGTCCAAATACACTTGGGGATTCAATACCGTCACGGCCAAGGTCGCCAACAGTACTCCGCGCAAGCTACGCGCTTTTACGCTACCGGCCTGCAGCCCCTCGCGTCCGCTAACAGCCCTCAGTAATGCCTGTGCTGCCAACCAGCTTAAAAACGCTACGCCTACCCAGCGCATGGCTTCCATCGCGTTCGGCATTGTCAGTAAAAACGCGCTAGCGCCAAACATACCAGCGGTTAGCAAGATAATATCCGCGCTCATACACAGCCCCGCCGACCACCAGTGATGTTCACGGCGCACTGCTAACCCCAGCACATAGGCATTTTGCGCCCCGATAGCCATGATGATACCGCCAGATACCACCAAGCCCGTTAAGTAACTTTCCCACATTGCGCTGTCCCCAGTACCAGAATTAGCGTCGCTTTAAAGAGTCGTGGCACTAAGATAGCGGGCAACCTGAATAACTAAAAATCATCCTGCTAATGGGGCATTAGTTTTGCTTATATAGAAACCGTATTGATGGTTTGGGAAATGATGCAGGATGATTAACCAGCGGCCTCAACGAGGGCTTGTGCCTCCAGGGCTTCAACAAGTGACTCGGCGAAGCGGAGAGCTGAGGGAAACCCTCCCCATGGCCAATAATTTCTGTTGATACTTAACGATGTATCATCCAACCAATGTTGCCAAAGCCCCGACGCAGGCAATGTTGAAGTTGAGTCTTGCTCTTGCGCATAAAACGGATGAAGAACAACCTTCTGGCCTTCTAATCTAAACGCTTCCAGGATTGATAATGTACTGAACCCCCAGCCGTTAGTGGAACCTTGCCAGGCATTCTCCAATCCGAGTCTTGTCAAGACCGCATCTTCTAGGCTTCCAGGCCCATAGACCCGGACATGACGACCATCCCGAATTTCAACGATCAACAAAGGCTCTGCAGGCCTCTCAATCTTTGCGGCCATGTCTGACAGACTAACTTCAACAGTATCAATAAATACTTGGGCTTGTTGTTCGTCATCTATCACTTTTCCTATTTCTCTTGTTAGATGATCCAGGCTCGGCCATACGTTCAATTTACTCCAAAGTAGCTGTATCTTTTCCACATGGGCAATATTTAACAACTTGTTCTGTATATTCAAATGTGCTGGTGGCGATATCAAAATAGCATCAGGTTCAAATAATGACAGATACTCAAAATTAGGCTGAAACCTGAGACCAAGGTCATGGGTTTCTGGAAGCAATTTTTCTTGGTATAGCTGTCTATATTGGGCTAATCCACCCATCGCTATTGGAGGATGTTGCAAAGCGTCGAGAGTGTCCGCAATCGCATAGTCAAAAGTGACAATATTATGTCGACTATCGGCTTTGACAGGTATTACAACAAATAGCACAAGCCAGATCGACAACATTAACCAAATAATCATATTCATGTATCTTATCACTACAAAACCACCTTCACTTACTCTAAAAATATTATAAACATATTTTTTGACGAAACTCATCTAAACGTCACATTATTTAAAACAAAGCTACACTAAAGAATAAAACGAGGCACCTTTCATTAAAAAGGCACCCACGCGTACTATTTAATTAGCCCACTACTTGTTTGTTTCCTTAACACATTGATAGAATGTAGGGTAACTACCAATGATAGCTTAAAGTGGCTGTCACATTTCGTTCTTCGCCAAAGTGACAAATCCGGAAGCTAGAGCAAGAGGACGCATACTCTTTATCAAGAAGATTGTTGGCATTGACCTGTAAGTTCATGCCATTAAGGTCGCTTGACAACATGCTTAGATCGTATTCCAACATCGCATCGACCAGGGTGTAACCACTTACTTGGAACGTATTGGCCTCATCTCCCCAGGTAGAGTCGTTGTAGCGGACACCAGCGCCAATCCCCAGGCCGTTTAAGGCACCATTAGTGAACTCATATTTACCCCAGGCCGAGGCCATATGACGGGGTACGGCATAGGGCGTATTGCCTTGAGTCTCATTATTGGTTTCAACGTACTCCATATCGGTATACGTATAGTTGGCTAGCAACGAAAGCTGCTCAGTGGGACGTAAGGTGGCAGAGAGTTCTAAGCCGCGTGAACGTACTTTGCCGATAGATTCATAGAACGATGTGTTAGGAATGGCTTCAGAAACATTCTCTTGTTCAAGATGATATACAGCAGCTGTGTATTGGTCATTGCTGCCGGGCGGTTGATACTTGATCCCTGCCTCGTACTGAGAGGCCTCACTGGGTTCTAATGTGTTACCGGAGGAATCAGTCCTTGTGGCAGATGCTGCCTTAAATGATTCCGAATAACTGATGTAAGGGGCAATACCATTATCAAAGGCATACAGTAAGCTGGCACGACTAGTGAATTTCTCATTGTCGCTTTCAGAAGACATACCTAAGTTGGTATAGGCGGTACTGGTGCCAGCCCAATCCTGACGCCCTGACAGATTTAAACGCCAGCGATTGAAGCTGATCTGATCCTGCAGGTAAACCCCAGTTTGCTCCACCTTGTTGATGAAGTTAGTGGGCGTTGAGTATGTGATTTGTGTGTTTCCATACTGTGGGTTGAAAGCATCCAGGGGAGACGCCGCCCCGAACTGCCACTCTCCTGAGTTGCGTTGGTACTGGTAGTCCAGACCCACTAGCAGCGTATGTTCAAGAGACCCAGTCGTAACATCCCCCTGTAGCTGATTATCCACATGATAGGCGTGCATGGATTCATCGGCTCGCGCTGCGCGTCGATCTAGAAGATTACTATCGCCTACGTAACTACTGGAATAAATGGAGTCATAATCAATATCCGAAGAGGTGAAGCGGAGATTCTGTCGAGCTTGCCACTGATCGTTGAACTGATGTTCTAGTTGGTAACCTATTAGTCGTTGATAACGCTCGAACCCATTGACGTCTGGCTCGCCATCAAAAAAGTTATTATCGCTCCGTTTACCATTATAATCTCGCACCGTACCGTCGGCTGGTGTCCAACCATAGTAACCACGATTTGGCTCGTGCTGCAGGTAGGCCATGACGGTCAAAGATGTCGCATCGGTTGGCAAGAACGTTAAAGAGGGAGCAATGGTATAGCGCTCGTTCTCTACATGATCGAACTGACTATCCGAACCGCTGGCTAGCCCTACTAGGCGATAGGCGACCTGTTGGTTTTCCCCTATGGTGCCACTGACGTCAAATCGTGCTGTACGTGTATTATGGCTGCCCGTTTCTAGTTGGATCTCATGGCTAGGTGAAAATAGAGGGCGTTTACTAGTCAGCCCAACCAAACCACCTGGGTAGCTTTGCCCGTATAAAACAGATGTTGGCCCTTTGAACACATCGATCCGCTCAAGAAAATAGGGATCAATTTGTAATGAATTATAGCCGGAAACATCGCTGGCCATTTTGAGGCCGTCAAAATAGACGTTGTCGATACTACCTACACCACCAAAACCGCGCATATTAATAAAATCAACACGATCTCCAATGCCGTTGCGGGTACCAGTGAACACACCAGGTATATAACGTAGTGCTTGCTGCACCGACTTTGCGCTTTGATCTTCGATCTGCTCACGCGTGACCACAGACACAGATTGCGCTGTCTCCATCAGCGGGGAGTCGGTTTTTGTGGCAGCGGCACTTCGTACGGCAATATACCCATCCACAGGGCCCCAAGCCGATTCATGTGTCCTATCAGCTTGTACCTGCATCGTCGTCAATGCCACATCCGCTACCCCCTCTTCCAACCGATAACTCCCATCACCCCGGCGCACTAGTGCAAGCCCAGTACCTGCCAGCAAGCGCTGCAACCCTTCATCAATACTGTACTGCCCCTGCAGGCCATTGGTTTGCTTGCCGCTGGTTAGCGATGCATCAAAAGCAATCTCGATTCCCGCACCCACTGCAAAACGATTAAGCGCCGTATCGAGCCGTCCTGCTTCGATGGAGTAACTCTGCTGAGCCGCTGCGCCCTGCCCTGTGGTGGCTTGCTGGGCAAGCACCGTGGCGGGCAATCCGCCGGCCAGGCAACTGGCCAGCAGGCCGTATTGAATGGCTCGCGCCAGAGGTGTACGGATAAAGCGAGAATGCGCTTGCTGCGTCGTCATGAAGATCCCCATTAAGTAATGCTTTTTTTATGTCTACATCACCTCTTCCGAACGAGAACGAGAATCCCTCAATGTTTTCTGAAATTTTTTCTTTCTAGTTTTCGTTAATATTACGCGACGCGACCGTAACCCAAAATGGCGTTCGGTAGACCACCTTTAACGATAGCGCATCGGCAAGGCTGGCCAGGGCGCGGTCGGTATCTTGCAGCGAGAACACGCCGCTCACCCGCCGGTCGGCTACCTCTGGCGCGCAGCGCAATACACCACGTCGATAGCGGGCCAATATCTCGACCACATCGACAACCCGCATACTTTCGGCCACCAGCCGCCCCTGAAAGCGGGCTAACCCAGCGGGTTCCAAGGACGCCGGTGGAGATACCCCATCGGCGTTCATGGCAGCCTGCTGACCAGCATTCAGCGTCGTTCGCTCATCACTTCCACGCCGCTCCAGGGCCACTCGCCCCTCGTAAACGGCTACTTGGGTGCTGTCAGTATGCTGTTGCACGCTGAAGCGGGTTCCCAGCGGATAGGAAAACCCCTCCTTCGTCATAACGCTGAATGCCCGGGCATCCGCTGTTTTTGCCGTGGTGATCAGCACCCCGCCACGTAGCAGGTGGAGTCGTCGTTGGTGGGCATCGAAACTTATGTTGATGGCGGTATCGGTATCCAGGCGCAGTTGAGTGCCATCGCTCAACGTCACCTCTCGCATCTCGCCAATACCGGTCGCGTAGTCGGCAAATTGGCGCTGCCATTGAGGCGTGCGCGGTAGCCCAAACCCCAGGCCACCTGCGAGCAACGCAACGCCGCCCCACTGCAACAAATGACGCCTGGAGACCTGCGAAGAGGCCTCGAATAACTCACTGCGCGCCGCATGGCTCGGCAACGTTCCCAGTCGACCGTCGATCGCTTGAAGCTGCTGCCAGGCACGTTCGTGCTCAGGCGCGGCTTGGCGCCATTGCAGGCAAGCCTCACGCTGGGCGTCAGTGGCATCGTCGCTCCATAGCCGTGCCATCCACAGGCTGGCCTGCTCCAGAACAGCGGGGGAGATGGTTTCTTGAGAAGGCGTCTCTTGGGAGGCGTTGACGGACGGTCGGCTCATGGCATTCACTTATGGTTGAGATTCATGCATGGCCTGGTGACACACCAGCAACGCCTTGGCGATGTACTTCTCCACCGAGGAGACCGAAACACCCAGTGATTTGGCAATTGCCGGGTAGCTCAAGCCATCAAGACGGCACATTAGGAACGCCCGGCGAGGCTTATCGGGTAACCGATGCAGAAGCACATCGATCTCGACCAGCGCTTCAATGGCAAGCGCCCTCTCCTCTGGCGATGGCGCCTCGGGTTCAGGTAGCAGACTTAGGGCTTCCAGATAGGCAGCTTCAATACGCCGACGGCGGTAGTGATCGATCACTAACCCCTTGGCGATCTGAGTTAAAAAACGTCGCGACTGATCCGGCGCTGGCGTAGTGCCCCGCGCCAGTATACGTAGGTAGGTATCGTGAGCGAGATCCGCAGCGGTATGGGAACAGCCCAGCTTGGCGCTCAACCAGCGCCGCAGCCAGCTATGATGATTGTGATAGAGGGAGTCGAAAGGAACTTCACTTCCGCCCTGTTGCTTTATCGATACCATCGCCCGTTGCCATTGAGTGCCCGTGCAAAATGCCCCACAAAAGGGGCAAAACCAGACGCAAACAATAAATGATAATACTTATCATTACAAACAATATAGCGATGTAAAGCACCTACCGATAACAGAACTAGGGGGTGGTTGGCTCCTCCAGAGCCTCAACGAGGGATTCGGCGAAGCGGAGGGCTGAAGGAAAACCTCCCCATGGCCAATAATTTCTGTTGATACTTAACGCCGTACCATCCAACCAATGTTGCCAAAGCCCCGATGTAGGCAATGTTGAAGTTAAGTCTTGATCTTGCGTATAAAACGGATGAAGAACAACCTTCTGACCTTCTAATCTAAACGCTTCCGGGATTGATAATGTACTGAACCCCCAGCCGTTAGTGGAACCCTGCCAGGCATTCTCCAATCCGAGTCTTGTCAAGACCGCATCCTCTAGGCTGCCAGACCCATAGACCCGGACATGACGATCATCCCGAATTTCAACGATCAACAAAGGATTTGCAGGCCTCTCAATCTGTGTGGCTATTAGTGATAACCTAGCGTCTACAGAGTCAATTAATATTTGAGCTTGCTGTTGCTGACCGTTAAGTTCCCCCACTTCTTTAGTCAACTGTTCAAGGCTCTGCCAAATATTTAAATTTTTTCCAAATAGCGAGATTTTTATTACATCAGCAATGTCGGAAAGTTTACCCTCTAAATTCAAGTGAGCTGGTGGCGATATCATGATGACATCAGGTTCCAATGATGCTAGATATTCAAAGTTGGGCTGAAACCTATTCCCGAGCTCTCGGGTATCAGGCAGTAAAGGCTCTTGGTAGAGGCGCCTATACTGCGCCAAGCCCGCCATCGCCAAAGGGGGTTGTTGCAAAGCAGCAAGTGTATCGGCAATGGCATAGTCAAAAGTGACTAGCTTTTTGGACTCTTCAGCGTTAGCGAATGAGGCGAATAGCGGTAAAAATATAACTAGGAGAAAAATTATACGGTCTGATGTTAGCAAATTACCCATATAGATCATCAATATCTTGTCTATTTTGGCTCTTATAAAACAAAGACAGGCTGTGCAACCGCCTGTCTTTGTCTCTCTTGGTAATGACGTTACCATTGATAACTTACTGAGCCTATGATGCTTCTCGGCTCGCCATAGTAACAGGCATAAGTGCAGGACTCGATATAGGTTTTATCAGTGAGATTGGTGGCATTCAATGCATAAACCCAGGGACCGGTTTCATAACTCACGCGCGTATCGATAAGCGTAAATGCAGGTACTTCTCCCTCGATCCAAGTCGCCCGGGTGGGGCCTACGTAGCGAACTCCACCTCCTACCTTAAGTCCTGGTAGACCGAAATCGCCAAAGCGATAGTCGCCCCATAAAGAGAACTGATTATAGGGTGTATTAGCCGCTCTCTTACCCTCTTGGGCTGGTGTGACGGGGCTGCTTTTCGTTGTACGCGCATCAGTGTAGGCGTAGGCTGCGACAAGATTGGCGTTGGGGCCTATAGCCGTCTTCGCTTCCAATTCGACCCCACGTGAACGCACTTCCCCTATCTGTGTCTGAAAGCTGGTGTCTACCGGATCGGTGACACTGACGTTTTCCTGTGTTAGCTCATAAGCGGTGGCGGTGAGCAGGGTATCCCAGCCCTCTGGCTGGAAGCGAACGCCCAGTTCATATTGCTCTCCTCGGGTGGGCTCGAACTGATTGCCGTTTCGGTCAGTGCCGCTGGTAGGTTCAAACGACTGGCTATAGCTAATGAAAGGCGCCAAACCGTTATCGGCAAGATAGACTCCCCCAACACGTCCAGTGAAAGCATTATCCGTTTCACGACTCCACTCTGTGGAGCCAAAGTAGGGTGAGGTCTCAGATTCAGTCCAATCCTGACGTCCTCCCAATAAGAAAACCCATTTGTCAGCGATTTTCATTTGATTTTGAGCATACAGGCCAATCTGCTCGTTGCGTTGCTTGGATGACCATGCAAAAGGAACAGGTTCACCTAGCTCACCACTACCATAAACAGGATCAAATAGATCAAGCGATGACACAGTTCGGTTGTAGCGCTCTGTTTCATGGCGTTGTCGTGTGTAGTCTATTCCTATCAAGCTGGTATTGGTGGTATTGCCAGTCTGCCAGTCATATTGCAAGGAGGTATCTGAGGTTAAGCCCAATGAGGCATCGCGGCGATCCTGGGCGCTCCGGGCATAAATCCGCTGATCAATACTTTGGCCAAGCCCTATCTGAGGAAAATCTCGATCAGCCCGGAAGGTACGCAGGCTATGGCTGAGGTGGAGGTTGTTAGAGAAGTCGTGCTTGAGCAAGTAGCCGATGGAATAGCGCTCGTTATCATACTCATCAAAGCCGGGCTCCCCAGTGAACTGCTCCCGAGGAATGTCACCATTCGGGTTAGAAACAATGGTGCCGCTGGTGGGTAACCCATAAACATAGGTCGTTTCGTCGCGCTGATACTCGCTTAGCAGAGTGAGTGAAGTGCTCTCGTTTGGTTGCCACTTTAAAGCTGGGGCAATATAGGTGCGATCATCCGGCACATGGTCGATAAACGTATCACTATCCCGGTGCAGCATGGTTAGGCGATATGACCATACGCCATCCTCATCGAAAGCATCGGAGAAATCAGCAGAGATCTGGCGACGATCGAAACTACCCGCCTCAACATTCACTTCGCGCAAAGGGGTGCTGATAGGGCGTTTACTGACAGCGTTGATCATGCCGCCGGGAGCAGCGACTCCGTACAATATTGAGGACGGGCCCTTAAGCACCTCCAAACGTTCCAATCCATAAAGCTCCTGCTGGCCATCATAAATATTAGCGTGGTATTTACTGCCGTCACGATAGGAGTCAGTATTGTAGAACCCACGTATTCTTACTGTTTCAGTGGTTCGGTCAGCCCCACTCTGTCTCGATATACTGGCTGTGTAACCCAGCGCCTCATTGAAGTTCCGGGCTCCATAATTTTGAAACTCTTCACTGCTCACTACCGAGATAGATTGTGGGGTCTCGATGATCGGTGTACCGGTCTTGGTGCCGGTCGCACTTCGGGTGGCAGCAATACCCTGTACTGGCCCGTAGGCGGTTTCCTGCATCCACTCAGCCTCAACCCGCACAGTCGAGAGTTCCACATTCGCAGGCCGCTCCACTAATCGATAGCTACCATCAGCTTCCTTAACCAGAGACAAACCACTCCCGCTGAGCAGTGCCCGCAACCCACCTTCGGCGTTGTAATCACCGGATAGCCCACGGGTTTGCTTACCCTGGGTCAGGCTGGCATCGAAGTAGATGACTACGCCGGAATCGGCGGCAAAGTGGCTGAGGGCGTTGCCCAGGTCACCAGCGGGCACTTCAAAATGCTGCGCACCTTGCTCAGCCTGTTGCTGAAGCTGTTGTTGAGACTGTTGTTGAGACTGCTGCTGGGCGTGGGCAGTCAGTGGCAGCAGCACGCCGGGTAGTGATAGCGTGGTACACAGCATTGCGCCGCTAACCGCATGGGTGAGCCGGGATTTTGTAAATGTTGTGTGGTGCATGGGTTCCCCTCTGGTGAGCAACAAAAAAATGCGTCTTTAACCAGTAAGTCGAACGGGAAACTCCAAAGGTACCGTCATTGGCAAAAATTATTTTTCTTCGTCCACGGTCACCCAATAACGCGTACGAAAATTGACCGATACCGGGAATGATTTACTCAGCGCATGCAGCGCCTGATCGGTGTCGTCTACCCTGAAAGCGCCAGTAATACGATAATTAGCCACACTGGGGGCGCAGCGTAAAACGCCTGTGCGGTAGCGGCTCAGTTCGGCAAGAAACGCATCCAGAGGCATGTTTTGCACCACTAACATCTGGCGTGTCCAGGCATCGTCGGTGGATGCCAGGCTTGTCGGTAGGGAAGCAGTGTCGACGGTAAAGGTAAGCTGCTGGCCGGCAAGACACTGGTTTTGAGCCCCCGAGCGAGTGGTCACTTCCACACTGTGCTCGAACACAGCGACCTGGGTTTCTGCTTCCAGCATCCGCACCGCGAACCGCGTGCCCAAGGCACGAACCCTACCCTGCGGCGTTTGCACAATGAAGGGGCGCGGATTCGCGGCACTGCCACTAGCGGTGGTCACCATGACTTCGCCTGCGCGCAATATTACCAAGCGCTCGTTGGCATTAAAGCGGATATCCACAGCCGAAGCGGTGTTGAGTATCAGGCGGGAGCCATCTGCCAGCGTTAGCAGTTTGGTTGCCCCTGTGGCCGTGTGATGATCAGCAAACCATAGCTCCACGGGGGCGTGGCGGTAGGCAGCCACACCCAGAGTCCCCGTGCCCAGCATCAGTGCCAAACCTTTCAATACACTACGACGGCTCATACTGAAGTGCTGTTCGGCACGCTCCAGTGTGTTCAGTGCCAAGTGGTTCGGCACTCGACCAAGCCGTACCTGCAATTGGTCTACCCGCTGCCAGGCCCACTGATGTATTGGGTCGCTGTCTAGCCACTGCTGCAGAGCCTGTTCGTCTGCTGGCCCGGCCTCTTCCGAACACAGGCGTGCATACCAGTGCGCAGCCGCTTGCAGCGCCTCCCGCCGAGACTGGGTCACTTCATGAGGGACTGTGGAAGCCAAAGGTTACAGCCCCGCTTCCAGTTCATAGAGCAAACACGCCTCGGTGGCCTTGGCCATGTATTTTTTGACTGAGCTGAGCGATACACCCAATTCCTTGGCAATATCTACGTAGCGCATCCCTTGTAACTGCGATAACAAGAAGGCTCGCCGTACTTTGCTCCCCAGGCCGCTGAGCATGGCATCCAGCTCGTGCAACATTTCCAGCATGATGGCCTGCTCTTCTAGCGAAATGGCAACCGATTCCGGCTGCAAGGCTAGGCTTTCCAAATAGGCCTTTTCCAGCGCGTGGCGTCGGAAATGATCAATCAGAACCCGATTGGCGATGGTCGTCAGAAAACTTCGTGGCTCGCGGATAGCCTCAATTTGGAGTTCGGCATCGCTGCGCCCCAGAATGCGTACAAAAGTATCCTGAGCAAAATCCGCCGCCTGCTGCGAACAGCCCAAACGGCTACGCAGCCAGCCAAGTAGCCAGGGGTGGTGGTCGGAATAGAGGATATGTACCTGCTCGCGCAGTGGGTATTTCCCAGACGGCATGGTTACTTTCAGGCCTCAAAATCATGCAAATGATAACTATTTCCATCATACTGAGTGACCCAGGAGGATACAAGCCCTTGCCATGGGTTTGTGAGCTTATGTATCTGGCGAGTTCGCCAGATAGCGCTAATGGTTGGATGCGACTTTCACTTCGATTCGAAGGCACTTTTCAGGTTCGTGATAACCGCGACACTAGCTGTGCGCCAGCCTTCCCCCCCTAGGCTAAAAAGGCCCCAAAAAAGACCAAAAGCTTGCACAGCCAGCACGTGATTGCTCCCATTACACCCAGCGTATTAGCAATATCAAAACCTGTCGGGAAATAGATTGCGTTAAAGTTCAGTGGGCGTTTCCAGAGCCTCAACGAGGGATTCGGCGAAGCGGAGGGCTGAGGGAAGTCCTCCAGCGATCCAGAAAGTGCTAGGAAGCACAATGACATCACCGCGTCTTACACTGGGCAGGTAACTCCATAAAGCAGTACGAGCTATTTGCTCCTCGAGACCAGCTGAATTATAGGATCTGATAATCACTAATCTGGCCTCAGTATCGAATAAATTCTCAACGCCTACTTGGGCATACCCCCACTGATTAGTTGCACCTTTCCAGGCATTGCACAGCCCCAATTGCTGAGAAACAGCATGCACAAAACTATTATCGCCAAATACACGGATATGTCTTTCATCCAGTAGCTGTATGAACAGCAAAGGCGTACAGCCTTTCGTGACATGCTCTCTCAGGCTGGCCAACCGAGCCTGAGTTTCTTGGACAAGATGATTTGCTTGCTGCT
The DNA here is from genome assembly GCF_014897805.1 of Halomonas sp. 3F2F. Classification (NCBI taxonomy): domain Bacteria; kingdom Pseudomonadati; phylum Pseudomonadota; class Gammaproteobacteria; order Oceanospirillales; family Halomonadaceae; genus Halomonas; species Halomonas sp. 3F2F. Next base: position 19,673 of record NZ_JABUZE010000017.1, on the reverse strand, counting down.
GCTGTTCGGCTACTTCACCAAGTTCATATGTGAATTTTAATAGCCCGTCCCAAACATTATTTTCTACCGTATAAGGATAGTTATCAACAACATGAACTGGAGCAATGGACGAAAGCTGTACATCCTGGTTAGCTTGCCAAGGTGCAAGTAAAACCCTGCTAGGCAAAACTTGTTGGAGTAGTTCCATATTCGGCCCTGGCAGCCCAGACTCAATCACATGAGAGGATTCGTAGGTATTGCCTGTCCAGAAATTGAAGGAACTCTCTTGCGTAACGATGACAGGAGATACGCCTAATTCAATCAGCGTCTCAGCGATTGGAAGATCAAAAGCTGCGACAGCTGAAGATGTGTTTGCTTGGGTTTCTATAGAGTGGGTACCAGGAAAAGCCAAAAAAGCAACTAAAGTTGTGCATAACATTCGAAAAATATTTATTAACTTAAAAATAATGATCCTCCCTTTCATCAATCGCTACAGCTGATAAAAATCACTAATAATGCAACACCCCTTTCATCTCGATAAAAAAGAGAAAACACATTGCATTAGATTACAACTCTGACAAAAGACATTGGGAGGTTGCCTATTTAACAACCTCCCATTTTTAATCAGTAACTATAATTTAGGTTAAATGTAAAGTTGCGAGGATCTCCATAGTAATTGTGTCTAGTGTTAGATCGAACCGTCGAATAATATTTTTCATCAGTAAGATTATTCCCCTTAAAGCTAACATCAAAGTTCTCATTGAAGCGATAACCTAATTGAGCTGAAAGTAAGGTATAGCCACCTTGCTCCCAGCGATTAGTGCCATCTTCGGCATAAATACTGCTGACAGTGTTAACACCAGCACCAATACGCCATCCTTGGTTGGCATCGTCAGAGAAGCGATAACGTGTCCAAAGTTTGAAGTTATGCCGTGGTGTATCAGGTGATAGCGATAACCCCTCCAGACTTGCATCACGTGTATACTCAGTATCCGTATATGCGTAACTGGCACTTATATCTAAACGTGGTAATGGACTGCCGGAGATCTCTGCTTCAAAGCCACGGCTGCGCGTCTCTCCAAGCGGGATAGAGAAGGCAGAGTTATCGGGGGCTGTGTAGGCTCGGTTCTGATCCTCAATATTGAATACGGCAAGATGCCAATTGAGTTCGCCGTCGGGTGATCCACCCTTTATACCCGCTTCAATTTGTTCTCCTGTGCGTGGCTCGATAATCTCACCGCTAGATTCGACCTCTGTTTGCGGCTGAAAGATATTTGACATGCTTGTATAAAAGTTAATGCTTGGGGTTATTTCATAGATAGCTCCGTAATAAGGAGTGAATTCGCGACCACTGCCAGCTCTATGGCGCCTCCAATCTCCCTCAGCAAGGTCTGATGTGATGTCATACCAGTCAAGGCGTCCGCCAGTAACGAGTGTCAGGCGTGGTGTGACAGACCAGTTAACTTGCCCATACAGGCTCTCTTGGCTCAAGTCAGAACTGACATATCCAGGATAAAGAGAATATTCATCCGGTTCTGGCAGTTCGTGGGGAGAATAAATGTTTTGGAGGGAATGCTGATTAAGATAGTCACCTTCTCCGTAAGCATACGGGGTGTAGCTGTCGTTCTTATTGTAGCTGGCCCCCAGAGTGGTAGCATGTTCGGCCTCGAATAGATTGAATGGAGTCGTTAGTCTCGCCTCCAGCGATTCACTCTTAGTTCGATTAGACCAGGAGCTATTACGTGTCAACATATCGCCTGAATCTTCATCAAGCACTAGAGCACCTTCACTGCTTGTGACATTCATTCTATATGTTTCGATCTGGTTAGCTTTTAAACTAAAGAAGCCGCCATTATTAAGATAGTGTTTTAGATCAGCAAAATAGCGTGTCGCATTTGCGTGCGAACGATCCCATGACGAACCGAGATAGGTTGAGCGGTCAACATCGAATAAGTTGCCGTTGCTGGCTACGGGCAAACCAGAATGCGGACGGGAGTCCTCTGTTTGTCTAGCGACGCCGACCGATAATGTGGTATCAGGGGTAAAGTCGTACTCCAGCGTGCCGTAGCCAATAGCATTTTGTGCATTAACCTCATCGACGAACGACTCTTGTTCATCGTAGACCCCCACAATCCTGCCGCGTAGGCTACCACTCTCGTTGAGCGAACCTGTGACGTCAATTGTGCTTCTATAGGTGTCCCAAGAGCCGGCAGACAACGACATATCGAAGCCGAAATCCCGCCGGGCGCGTTTGCGTGCCAAGTTGACAGTGCCACTGGGTTCGCCGCTGCCCGTGAGTATTCCCGTAGGTCCCCGCATAACCTCAACACGATCATAGAGAGCCGTGTCGTAGAGGCCCGTATTGGCTAATGAGCCATAAGGTGCTTCAACACGGCTTCCATCCAGCATAAGAGAATCAATATCATAGCCGCGGGATCTGAGTTGATACTGATTTGATCCGTATGACATTACACTAATGCCAGTAGTCTGCTCCATCGCCTCTTTGAGAGAGGTTAAGTTTTGATCGTTGAGCCTTTCGCGGGTCAATACACTGACAGACTGCGGAATATCCTTGATGGCCTGTTCGCTCAAACCGATAGTGCTGCGATCAGTGGTAAAGGAATTGCTGCTCTCTGTTGCCGCAGTGCTATGCCAGTCAGCCTCCACCTGCATCGTCGACAACGACACATCCGTTACCTGCTCTGCCAACCGGTAACTACCATCCCTCTGCAGGGCTGCCGTTAAACCCGTTCCATCCAACAACCGCTCCAGCCCTTCATTAACGCTGTACTGACCTTGCAGGCCAGGGCTTTGGCGCCCTTCCCCCAGCTCGCCAGCGCCGCTAATAAACACACCCGCCTGGGCAGCGAAGCGGTTAATTGCCGTGCTAACCGGGCCACTGGCAATATCATAGTGGCGTGCTTGCTGCTGAGTGACTTGAGCGATGGCGGGCTGCGATAGCAGCGGTGCTGCTAATAGCCCAGCGGTGGCAAAATGAACCGCCAGCGTCAAGGCGCGGCGGTTAAGCGTCGGTTGGGGCTTGGCAGTAAGTGGTCGAAGTGCCGTGCGCTGTTGGAGCATGTTGGTTCCCCTTGCAGATACGTTTTAAGTACTTATAAAGAGGAATCGAACCAGTGCGAAAAAGGGGAACCAGCAAAACCAATTTTTTTCTCTTTTTATTCCTCGCTGGAGCTTGTTTCGTCTGCCTCTATTTTGATCCACCAGGGCATGACTTGGCGCACCTTCACCGGTAGTGTGGTCTCGACCATGTTCAGGGTGCGCTCTAGATCATCGAGCGGGAAAGCGCCGAGCAGCGTGAGATTCGCCACCTCTGGGTCGACCTCTAGGCGGCCGTGGTGATGACGGCTAAGCGTCGCGGCAAAGTTCTTTAGCGACATGTTCTCGGCTAACAGGACGCCGTTGGCCCAGGCTTCCCGACGGCCTTCGGCGGGGGTGAGTTCCCCGATACGGCCTTCAGTGTAGTGCGCTTGCTGCCCAGCATTGACTACCTGCCGCTGGCTCGCATGCAGAGCATCGCCCTGAGTCTGGATAGCCACAGCGCCATCAAACACCGCCAGCAACTCACCTGAAGGCTGTTCACCCACACTAAAGCGCGTTCCCAAGGGCGTGAGTCGTGCACTGCGGGTATCCAGGTAAAATGGTCGCTGGATGTCTTTGCCAGTCGCTATCAGCACTTCACCTGTCACCAGCGCCAAGCGGCGCTGCTCTTGATCGTAATCAACATTGAGTGCTGAAGCGCTGCTCAGCCAGACCTGGGTGCCATCTTCCAGCACGATATGAGTGATTTCACCGGTAGCGGTGTGATAATCAGCGCCCCACTGCTGTACTAGCCGTGGCAACGGCGTGCTTTGCCAGAGCGCGGCGGAGAGTGCAGAGACCAGCGCAATGCTTGCTAGCCCTCCCAGCAGGTGGCGACGCCCTCGCCGCCGTTGGCGCGCCAAATTAATCACGCTGTTCGCGGCTTGCCGCTCATCCTTTTCCAAACTGTCAGCGAAGCGGCGGCTGACACCTTCCACTTGCTGCCAAGCCCAACGATGAGTGTCGTTGGCATCTCGCCATGCCTGCCAGCGTTGGCGCTCTGTTGCCGACATCTCACCTGCTTGCCACTCGGCAAACCACTCAGCGGCCTCTGCCAATGCACGGCGTTTGGCGGCTTCATCGGCGCTAACCGCAGAAGCCATTTAGAGGCTCGCCTCGAAGCCCGCTTCGATCAACGCGCACTGCAGCATGGCCTGGGCCATATATTTTTTGACCATACGCTCGGAAACTCCCAGCTCCTCAGCAATCTGCCGATAGGGTTTGCCCTGCAGTTGCGATGCCAGGAAAGCAGTTGCCACCTTTTCGGGCAGCCGCGCCAGCATGCGGTCGATCTCGCACAGCGTTTCGATAACGATCTGCTGGTGTTCGACGGAAGGTAGGTGCGATTCAGCGCGGGCGGCCAGGGCTTCTTGCCAGGCTTTTTCGATATCCTGGCGACGCCAATGATCAACGCACAGCCCTTTGGCCATACGGCTGAGGTAGGCTCTGGCACCGTCGAAACTATCCAGATGGCGAGGCGTTTTCAGCAACCGCACAAACGCATCCTGCGCCAGATCCGCCGCCGACTCACTGCACCCTAACCGATGGCTAAGCAACTGCTGCAACCAAGGCTGATGGTGGTGATACAACTGACCGAGGGAGTCTCGACAGCCGGTATGGTAAGCCACAGGCTCGGCTAATCGGGGTGCCGCCGCCATATAAAAAGCGCCTCACTTATTCGAAAATGATTCTTATTCTTTTTAAATTCACAGGCAGTGTCAATGACCGTTCTCGCCTAGATAGCGATGAAACGTCAACAGGCACTCATTAAATGCACACAGAAAGCAAATCGATGCTTTAGCGGTCAGTGGGTGGGAGCGCCAGCGAACTGTCTAACTCTGCTCGGCAGGCACCCGAACTGTTTCAGAAAAGCGGTGCTGAAATGGCTGACATTAGAGTAGCCAAGTACCATAGCGGTCTCAGTGACATTGTAATCTTGTAGCAAGCGCTTTGCTTTCTTCATGCGCTCTTCTTGGAAGAGCGCATAAATGGTCGTTCCAAAGCGCTTTTTAAAGCATATCTTCAGTTTGCATTCGTTCATACCGACAGCACGTGCGAGCTTTGCAATGGTCGGCGGGTCACTGAGATCTTGTAGTAGAAGTTCTTTGGCCCCATCCAGTTGGCGGCATACACGGGGGGAGAGTACATCGCACCCACGGCAGGTCTGGAACGCTGACAAGTGCCAGTGAAGAAAATCTAACGTTGCCGCATGCAGCAATAATCGGTGCTGCGGTATATCTTTCATCAGATTGGCAATGCTCATCGCTGAGCGCATCGTCTTGCGGCATTGGCCAGCATGGCGGACGAAGAAATCAGCCTCTTCTCCCCTCTCTCTGCCAATCAGAGGCTCTACCTCCTCTCCAGCCAAGCCATAAAGGGCATCAGGGGAGACCATCACCGTTAAATTCTGAAAATCATGGCTGTGACGAATGAGAAAGGACTCGCCGGCGGAATAGCCTAGGGTCACATCGCCTTGGGAGTAGTCCAGCGCACGGTTACCCACCTGGCCGTCGAACCTACCCGCCAGTTGGCAATTCAGATGCAGAAACTGGTGATCTCCCGCAAATGATTTAGGCGTATCAATCGCCCCCAGGCACTCAGCCGTGGTGTGGCAAACAATGAGCCCAGGCTGCAACATAACCCCGACATGGTCGGTGCTCTGGAGTGTAGTACTCCCCAAACTTCCGCGGGTGCTTACCGAGTCTGACTGATTTATATCCACCCTTTCATACCCGCCCTTTCATATTTACCCCTTCACACCAGCCCCAAAACACTAATGATAATCAATATCAAAAGATATTACTATCAGTCTCTTTAGTAAGCCTCCATCCCTGAGGCTAGAGCCTTCCATAGCACGATGGGGGCGCGAAAGCGGGTGTCAGAAGTGGAGGGCGGCACCTAGACCTACTGTTGCACCGCGAGCATAGGACACACCAAACACTGGGTTGCCCTCTGCATCCGTGCCAAAGCGATCTTTAATACTCATGTACTCTTCATCCAGCAGGTTGTCGCCAAAGAAGTACACCTCGCTATTACCGAAATCCATACCCAGGCGGGCGGATACCAAGTGTACTGGCGGCAACTTGCCGAAGTTAGACGCATCCGTGTAGCGGCTACCCATGTAGTTATAAGCAAGCCGCGCGTTGACGGTCCCATCCGCCAATACCCCTCCAAGGCCGAGGTCTTGACCCGCTACTTGATAGCCAATGGCTGCCTTGGCGGACCATTCCGGCACTGTTGGCAAGTGATTGCCACTGTTCAAGCCATCTTGCAGCGCCGCCGCCTCCTCAGACACATTGCGCAGTGCCGTATTGGTATAGGCAACACCACTGCTTAGCCACCAGCGATCCGAGGGGCGATACTGTGCATCTAGCTCTAAACCTACTGAACGCGCATCCAGGTTTAGGTTCTTACCAGTGAAATCCTCGTAGTCCCAGGTTTGCATTTGCTCCTTACGCATATCGTTCAAGAATAATGCCCCACTGATCGCCAGACGGTCATCAAGCCATGCAGAGCGTGCACCCAGCTCGTAGGTCAATACCGTCGAGGAGTCATAGGGGTCTCGGGGTACACCGCTCCACATAAGCGAATTACCCTGCCCAAAGCCACCGCTCTTGTAGCCTCTGGAAAGACTCGCCCAGGTCATCAGGTCGGGGGACCAATCGTAGGTGAGCGCTGCCCGCCCCGTTACAAAGTCGTAGCTCTTTTCCCCCTCCTCGGCAAAATAGGGCACAGCTCCAGACATGCCGTCACTGGTGAACTCGGAGTGGAATTCCTTGGATTCATGGGTAGCACGCGCGCCCAACGACAGCTGCAGTTGATCGTTCATTGGCAGGTTAACTTCACCGAATACCGCCTGCCCTGTCGTGGTGAGATCGTAGTCGGTGCTGCCCGTAGCGGAAGGACCGAAGTACCACATTTCGCTATTGCGATTTCGTTGCGCTTCATCCCGATAGAACACCACACCTGCCAGCCAGCCAACCTGTGCATCAGGCAGCGCAGCTACCCGGAACTCTTGGGTCAGCCGTGAGTCTCGCTTATCCCAATCGATAAAGTTCGTTTCAGGATCCAGGAAGTCGGATGGCGGCAAGCCACTAAAGTCACTGGCGATAAGGGCATCGGGAAAATTATAGCTATTACGATTATTCAAGCGTGCATAGCTGGTTTGCGCGGTTGCCGTGAATGTGTCGAAATCATGCTCAAGTCGTGAGTTGATACTGAGCATGCGCAAATCATCCACGGTCTTGTTCTGAGCCGCCTGTTTCGCCTGCCCCGGGCGATCAGCAATGTAGGCCGTCGGTGCGGTGTCAGTGCTTTCTCCCTGAACACTGAGCAGCCAGCTTGTTCGTTCGGTGGGGGTAAACAGTAGAGATCCACGGGCCACCCAACTCTCATCTTTACCCAGATCCTCACCCGCACTATTGGGAATATAGCCATCGGTACGCGAACGGCGAATCGCTAACCTGCCAGCAAGCCGTTCAGGCACGATGGAGCCATTGAGAATGCTCTCGGCGCGAAAGATACCATCCGTACCAACCTCTGTACGCAATGAACCCTCGAACCCATGATCAGGCTGCACAGGCACCAGGTTGATAGCACCACCGGCCGTATTGCGACCAAACAGTGTATTTTGCGGTCCTTTGACGACCTCCATCCTCTCCAGGTCCAGATAGGGTGAGAGCGAAGCGCCCATCGGCATGGGCGCACCATCAACGAAAGTCAGTACCGAGCTATCATCCGGGCTAAGGGGCGTAAGGATCGGTGCAACGCCACGAATGACGGTAAACGCATTAGAGCGATCACCGAAAGTGCCGAGACTAGCGCCCGCCACATCACGCAACGCCGCCGCACCATCGAGCATACGCTTCTGTTCCAGCGATTCACCGCTCTCCACATGAATTGACGCGGGCACATCCCGAAGGCTTTCCTCGCGACGCCGTGCCGTAACGGTGACTGGCTCAAGCTTGGAGGTCTGGTCGTCCAGTGCGGGGTCAGGACGTTCATCCTCTGCAACGGCGTAGGGCGTTTTCGGTAAAAACAAAAGACCTGCAATCAGCAGGTGGCAGGGTCGAATGCTCCGCATATTCATGGCTGTATCCGTATTGATGAAGTCAATGGAAGTCACCATGCTAGAGAGCCACACGCCAACAGCACTACTCCAAACGGGACACGAACCCCCGAATGCGATTTATTTCTATTCTTGTTCAGGATACTGGAGTCGGCTCATCAGGTGCCTGGGCTGCCCACATGGCGGCATATAGACCGTCGCAGCAAAGCAATTCATCGTGCTTGCCGGACTCGACGATGCAGCCCCGGTCCAGGACAATGATCTGATCAGCATTGCGTACCGTGCTCAGCCGATGCGCCACCATGATCAGAGTGCGATCCCTGGCTAACGTATTAAGGGCGCGATGGATCGCCATCTGCGATTGCGGATCCACGGCGGCAGTGACCTCATCCAGCAATAGCACGGGTGCATCCTTAAGCAGAGCCCGGGCAATCGAAAGGCGCTGGCATTCGCCACCAGAAAGTGCAAAACCGGACTCTCCCACTCGGGTTAGATAGCCTTCCGGCAACCGCTCAATAAAGTCAGCACAGTCAGCAGCAACACACGCTTGCCGCACATCTTCATCGCTAGCATCCTCCCGCCCTGCCCTCAGGTTCTCGATGATGGTGCCGTCAAAAATCTGGACCTGTTGAAACACCGCGCTAACTTTTCCATACAGTTGTTCCGAACCCATCTCACGCAGGTCGACACCGCCCATACGTACAGCCCCTTGGTCAGGGTCATGAAAACGCCCCAGCAGATGCAACAACGTGCTCTTACCCGCACCGGAGGGGCCGACGATGGCCGTGATACTCCGCTCTGGCACCTCGATGCTGATGTCACGCAACCGGGCTGCCCCCCCGTGGGAGAACGACACCGCATCGAAGCTCACCGCAAAGTGCCCCGGCGTCTTCGCGACCAGCGGCTCGGCGAGTGGCTGCAGTGCCCACGCTTCCTCTAGCTTGACTTCGCTTTGGCAGGCATGGCGCAACATGACCAGATATTCGGCCGCCTCCAGTAGCGGCCCAAGAAACTTGTAAGCCAACAGGAAGAAGGCGATCCAACTCACAGGGGGAATCTCGTCACCAAGCACGCTCAAGGTGCCAGCCAGCAGTAGCACAAGCAGACCGCACTCGACGAGGAAGCGAAACAGCATCACTGGGCCACCGCCCCATTTTTCAATGCTCAGGCTCATTCGGCGCAGGTCGCAAAAAGCCGCTGTTAAGCGCTGCGCCCAAGCATCAGCGTGATGGAACAGGCGCAGTGTCGTCAGCCCACCGATGAATTCCACCAGCAGACCGGATGTCTGTCGGTAGCGTGCGTGCTTGCGCAGCCCCGCACGCTCGAATAGATGGCGGCTGACCACCAGCGCCAGCGCCGCTAGGGGTACCAGAGCAGCTAAAGCGAGCGCTAGGCGCCACTCAATACTAGCCAGAACAAGCAGTGCCACCAGCGATAAGCCCAGCGCGGCGACGAAGTCTGCCAAAACATGGGCGAAGATCGATTCCACACGGTTAATGTCATCCGTCACCACATCGGCTAGCTGTCCAACACGCTGGCTGCGCAACTCGCCAATAGGGACGTTGCGCATTCGTTCAATCAACCGTTCCCGATAGCCTGCAATGATGCGGTAGCTTTCCAGAAAGCAGCGTTTCTGGCCGCCATAGGCCAACAGCCACTGCAGTACAAAGCTGACGATCAGGGCCAGCGCCAGCCAACCTGGATCTGCCGCCCAACCAAAGCCGGGACGTGGAACCCCCAGAATGGTACACAACCACAGATAACAGAGCAGATAAGGCATCAGTTCGCAGCAACGTTCAAGCACCCTCAGCAGCAGTCCCAATAGCAATGGCCGCGCAGAAGTGCCGCTATGGGAAAGAATGCGCCGCAAGCTGATCCAGACATTCACGTTTGCCATCGTTTGCTATCCTTGTGACGTTGTCAGATCGCCGCGCTCCGAGGTCAGCGTCCAGCCGGAGCACGATGCTTCACAACGCATCATCGACTGGTAGTAACCGCTACGCTGCATCAGCTGGGTATGACGGCCGCTAGCGGTCAGTCGCCCCTGTTCGATCACCAGAATCTGGTCGGCGCACTCAATCCCGGCAAGACGATGCGCGACGATTACGAAGGTCTTGCCGGGATACGCCTGTCGCAGATCCCGGAAAAAAGCGCGCTGGGTCAGGCTATCGGCAAACGCCGTTGCTTCGTCGAGCAGCAGGATCGGCGTATCGGCGAGCAACACCCTTGCCAGCGCGATGCGCTGTCCTTCACCCCCGGAGAGGCGCGTACCGAGTTCTGCGACCTGGGTATCGAGCCCCTCAGGCAATCCGCACACCAGTGCTTCTGCCTGGGCCACCCGCAGCGCCTTTGCGATATCAGCCTCGCTGGCATCCGGCCGAGCTAGGCATAGATTCTCACGGATGGTGCCGCTGAATAGGAACACCTCTTGGGTGGCCATTCCTACCAAACGTGTTCGATCACTGTCCGCTAATTCGCTCATCGGCCTAGCGTTTATGAATACACCGCCGGTAAGTGGCTCCAGCAGCCCAGCCATGATGTGTGCGATGGTCGATTTCCCTGCGCCCGAAGGCCCCACCAGCACATTGAGTGATCCAGGTCGTAGGCAAAGACTCACATCCGCCAACACCGAGCGGCCACCGTACTGTATGTCAACGTCCCTCAGCTCGACCAAGGGCGGCTCGCTGAACGTTACTGAGCGGCTCACCATAGATGGAGGCACCGGTAACGCCAGGATAGGCGCCATGCGCCGCAGCCCAGCCAGAATCGGCGGAATCTCCATAAAGAAGCGGCTGACTTTGAGTAGCGGTTTGAAAATAGCTGCGCCCAGCATCAGGGTCAGTGCCACATCCGCTGAGCTCACTTCGCCCTTGGCACACAGCCATGCCCCCAGCGGCAACACCAGCAACATATGAGCCCCCAGCACGCTGGTAAATAGTGACCAAACAGGCACCGTGCGTCTGGTGATGGCCGTCGTCAGTTGGTAGTACGCCTGCAACCGAGACTGCAATAGCTGGAAATGTGATGCGGATCGACAAAATACTTTCAGTACCGGCATATTGCGCAGATATTCCACCATCACATTATTGAGGTTGGCGGTGGCTACGCTGAATTGGTCATGGTCATTGCCAACCCCTCGCATACCCAACATAGCGACGAATAGCGCCACTGGTCCGATGGCCAGCACTGCGAGCGCCAGCCGCCAGTCCAACCAGAACAGCAGTGCGGTAACACAAAGTGGCGCCAGAATCGCGGCAGTGATCTCGATCGTGTGATGGGCGAGAAACCCCTCAAGGCGCTCCACATCCTGAATGACCGACTGCTTCAAAGCACCACTGCCATGCCCGTACAACCAGGGTAAAGGTGCTGCCACCAGCTTGGCGACCAGGGTATTGCGAGCCGTTGCCATGATCGCGTAGGCGACATGATGGCTGATCAAGTAAGCCGCGCCGTAGAGCAGGTACTTGAGCAGCAGCGCTGCCGCTAGCCAAGCCGCCAGGAACGGCAATGTCTCCACAAACCGATGTGGCGTTAGCACAAGAGTGCTAATCGCTTGGTAGAGCAACCAGAACGGCAGCAATTCAGCCAGAACCGCCAGGAACGTTATTAGCAGCGCCACTACCATCATCAGTCGATGGCTGACTGTGAGTTCGTAAAGCAGGCGCGGTGCACTGGTATTGGCTCTGAAATTTCTCATGGGTAGGCTCATACTGGTCGAAGCGAACTCAGCATAGAGAGGTAGCGACTGCCAAGACTCCCCGCAGCAGATCCTTTTGGAGGTGATTTCACTCCCGATTCGGGTAGCTGAAGGGTGCCGATTAGCCAACAATCCAGTACTTCGAATGGCCGTCCTGGATTCCAGCTCATGCAACGTCTACGCTCGCTTCTTATCGCAATTCCCGTCATGACCGTTCTGAATACAGGGGGTGTTCTCGCCCATGATTTCCCCCTAACCATCGTCGATGACCGGAATAAGAGCGTTGAGATCGCTCAGCTACCGCGCACCGTCGCCTCTATTTCCAGTTTCGGTGCGGACGTACTGGTATCGTTAGGCAGGCAAGTCGATGGCCTGTCGATACTGGGTGGCCAGCAGTCTGACTTTCTCGGCGGCGCAGCAGTGGAGGCTGTGAATCTTGGGGAGGTTCACCAAACCAATCTAGAAGTTTTGGCTCAGTTATCCCCGGACTTAACTATCGGGCTACGCACCTACACTGAGCCTTTCGAACAGAAAATTGAGGAAGCCGGTGCCTTTCTGGCGTTTGACCTGATCACCCTGGAAGACTCTCTACGCGGTGTCGAACGCGCCACCCTGGCGCTCGGCGCCGAAAGCCAGGGTAGCGCGTTGAACGAGCGCTTCCTGAACGACCTGGAGAGCCATGCCGAGCGTGCACCGGGTGACATCAGCGCCGTATTCCTCTGGCACTGGGGTGATGTTCCTTATGCTTTCTACAGTCATCACCTAACCGGACACATCATGACCCAGCTTGGCGCGACCAATATTCAGGGCAATCCACCGCCAGGCATGGCACCAGCGGATTCTTCCGCGATCAGCATGGAAACGCTGCTGCGCCTAAATCCAGATGTGATCCTGTCGTTCAAGGCAGAAGATGGCCCCTTCGTTAGCCACCCCGCTTGGCCCCGTTTGAAGGCCGTACGTAATAACCGAGCCTGGCGAGTAGGTGATCAGTACGTCATGCCCCACGGCCCGCTGGCCAGACAGATGGTACTTAAAGAAATGGCCTATCTGCTCTACCCAGAGCACTTCCCCGCTCCCGAAGATATCCCCGAACCCGCCCAGGCCCGGGCTATGAACTTCGAGCGCTAACAGGGCATGGATAATCTCTTGCTCCAGAAAGCCCTGCCGATTCGCGTGTTCTGGCTTGCATCGGCCTGCCTGCTCGTCCTGAGTCTAACAACAGCAGGAGCGCTTGCGCTGGGCGAGTTTGGTATTCCGCTCCACGTCCTGCTCGAAGCGCTGGTACGTGATGATGGATCCGATGCGGCATTTGTGATTCGTGAACTACGTATACCCAGGTTACTGACCGGGATGCTGGCAGGTGGTGCGCTGGGTTTAGCGGGCGCCATCGTGCAATCAATCACCCGCAACCCGTTGGGTGAACCTGGATTACTAGGGGTCACGTCAGGGGCGGCATTCGCGATGGCGCTGTGCATGACCTACTTCACGCTACCAACCCCGACCATGCTGTTACTGAGCACGCTAGGTGGCATAGTAGCAGCGCTAATGACACTCTCCATCAGTTTAGGGGCACGTCTGAACCCGCTGTACCTGACGCTGACCGGAATGAGCGTTAATCTGTTCTTCGCCGCTGCTATCATCGTGCTACTGATCTGCGCCAATGTGGAGGCCAACGGCATCTACTACTGGTTAACGGGCAGCTTAATCAACCGCACTTGGGAGCACGTACACCTCCTGTGGCCTTGGGTGCTACCCGCCCTACTATTGGGAATCGTCTTTGCTGGCAAACTGGATCTATTACGTCTGGATGACACGATTCTCATCGCTCTCGGCATGCGCGTCACGCCTTGGAGATTGCTGTTCGGTGTCGTTGCCGTACTACTAGCGGCGGCGACAGTGGCGGCCACGGGCCCAATCACCTTCATTGGCTTGGTCGCCCCCCACTTGGTCCGCTTCACCCTGGGCAGTAACGGAGTTCGCCATCGTCATCTACTGCCGCTGTCCGCCCTGGTCGGCGCCAGCTTGGTATGCGCGGCTGATCTTATCGCCAAGTGGCATGAGGTTCCCGTTGGGATTCTCTGTGTACTGCTGGGCGGGCCGATACTGGTTTACCTGATCAGTCGGCAGAAGGGCTAATTATATGTTTCAAAACGTTATAACAACACGCAGCAGCGCGAGCCAGCGCATGCCATTGCGCATTCCCCTCACGCTGCTCGGGGTTGTCTTGGTACTGCTGGTGCTAGCTTCTCTGTTTATTGGGGCTGTATCGGTGTCGCCACGATTGATTCTCGATAGCCTATTTTCAGGCCAGGCGTCGTCCCTGGAAGGCACGCTGGTATGGCAACACCGTTTGCCACGCGCACTACTCGCCATCCTGGTCGGCCTGCAGCTCGCCACCGCTGGCCTGATATTGCAAGCGGTGTTTCGCAACCCGTTGGCGGACCCGAGTATTGTTGGCATTTCCAGCGGGGCTGGGCTCGCAGTCATCACCGTTCTGCTGCTTGCCGACCTTGCCACGGTGGATGTGCTAATCGGCGACGCGACTCCCGCAATGATGAGCTGGCTGCCCGCAGCAGCACTGCTCGGTGGGTTGCTGGCAGCCAGTTTGGTGCTGGGCCTATCCTGGCGGACACAGCTGCGTCCCGTCCATTTGGTGCTCAACGGGATTGCCGTGGGCTCTGTGCTGAACGCGCTAGTGATGTGGGTTATCGTCACCTGGGGCGGTGCACGCACTGAAATCGCTTTGATCTGGCTAGCTGGCAGCCTATACGGGCGCGACTTTCAGCATCTGTACATGCTGTGGCCCTGGAGCCTAGCGGGATTACTCGGCACCCTGGCTTTGCTGAGACCACTTGCCCTGCTGCGTTTTGATGACAGTCTGGTGATCAGTCTGGGACTTCGCCCTATGTTCTGGCGTGCTGCCGCCATTGCTGTTGCGGTTCTGCTCGCCGCCAGTGCGGTGGCGGTTACTGGCCCGGTCGGTTTCGTGGGGCTGGTCGCTCCCCACCTCGCCCGACTACTGGTGGGCTCAAAACTGCATCGATTATGGATCGGCAGCATGTTGCTCGGCAGTATGCTGATGCTGTGCGCTGATCTCATTGGCCGTACAGTGATCAGCCCCTTAGAGATTCCCGTGGGTGCATTAACGGCCTTGCTTGGCATACCCATATTCCTGCTGCTCTTGCACCGACAAGCGAGGATTAGGTTTTGACTGAGCATAGATCCCCCAAGACGCCGGTTATGCAAGATTCAATCGCTGGTTGAGCCGAACTCACTCAGGCTCTACATGCATTTCACCTATTCAACACAGCCCGCTGTAGCCCCCGGCTGACTATCAGCGCCAGCACCACTACCGCTGCCATGCATAGCGCCAGCATGGTGAACATGCCCGAATAACCCAGCCGGTCGAGCACAGTACCGGCGAGCACGGGCACCGCCAGGCGCGACAGGGTGAATAGGCTCGCTTGTAGGCCGTAATCCAACGCCCGGTTCCCCGGTCTGGCAAAGTGCATCATCAGCCCGAACATCAGCCCCGATAGTGCTCCCATGGCGCAAGCGATCAGCCCCGCGCCCACCAACCATAGCGACTGCCCGGCGGCCATGTGGCTTACCAATCCCAGGGTCGCCAAGGCCAGTGCCCCCAGGCCAGCGAACAGCGGCACTGCCCGGCCAATGCCGATACCCATTGCCAGACGTTGACCCGCCAGGCTAGCCAGAGCCCCCATCACGCCTCCACCAACCCCAACCCACCATGCCACCTGCTCTGCTGGCATACCAAGGTCAAGCATCAGTGGTTTAAGATAGATCCAACCAGCGCCGACAAAAGGGAAGAGCAACATCAACAACGCCACCCAGATACCAGCAGCAGGCTGACGAAAAAAGTTCAGCACCCCACTCTGATAAGGCGGCGAAAAGTGCGCTTCTGCCGGGATATGAGGCTCGTTTTCTGGCTGTGCTGTCACCACCATGCCGCATAGTAGAATGCCACCCACCGCAAGCAGCAGTGCCATCAGCACAAAGGGAACCGCCCCACCCGTTCGCTGGTGCAGCACCAACAGTAGGCCACCGCCCACCACGGCAGCCAGAAACAGGGCCGCTGAACGAATGCTACCAGCGCGCAGCCGCTCCTCAGCGGGCAGGCAACGAATCGCCAACGCGTTCACGGGCACATCGGCCCAGGTCGCCAGCAAGCTGATCAGTAGCACCCAGGCATAGAAGCGCGGTGGCTGCGCGAGTGGAAAGTCATACGCTAGCCCCAGCAACGCTAGGCCCAGCAACAGCCCGAGCAGGCATGCCCAGGCGCGATAGCCTCCGCCAGCGAGGCGGCAACGCTCCACAGGAACCGCCATCACCAATTTGAGTATCGCAGGCAGCCCCGCTAGCTGTAGCAAACCAATTTGTGTGCCGCTCCACCCTTGTTCGCGCAGAACCAGGGGCATCCCTAGCAATAGATAGATGCTGGGCAACGCCAGGGCAAAGTGAAGCCAGCCGAAGGTCAGTTGCTTGGCCATCACAGAGCGATTCATTTTACCCTCCTGCGCGCCACCAGGGCCGTGGCGGGCGCCATGGGAAGCGCTATCGGCTGCGCCTCACACACCTCAAAACCCTGGGCCAGCAGTGCTTCGCGCAACTCACCGGCCTGGGTCACTCGACGCCCCTGCCACAGCAGCGGCAGGTAGTAGGAGAGCATGCGGCGGGCCGCCTCGGGTTCGTCAGGAATTTCAGCGTGCACGCAGATCAACTCGCCACCGGGCTTTAGTGCGGCGTGCAGTTTGGCTAGGCAGGCCGAAAGCTCGGGCACAAAATGCAGTACCGAAGAGCACCAGATCAGATCGTACCCGGTGCCGATGTCATCCCTCGCCAGATCGCCGCCCCGCGCCTCAAGACGCGACGCTAGGCCAGCTTCGGCAATATGTTGCGCAGCCACATCGGCGGCTTCAGGCAGTTCAAAGACCACGCCGTGCATATGTGGAAACGCCTTCGCCAGGCCAACAGCGACCAACCCCGGACCTCCGCCTAGATCCAGCAATCGCCAGGCTGATTCAGTCCTCCTTCGTTGTGCCACCAATTCACAGGCCGCGGGCGCTGTTACCGCCGCCTGCTCACGTGCCAGATGGCCACGCGCTGCCGCAGCCCAGCGTTCACCGCTAGCCAGTGGTGCTGGCCGGTTTTGTCCGCGTAAGCTATCGGCAAGCCCGGCACCGAAATCACGCAGCGACGCAAGCCGAAAGCGCCAAGCATCACCGCAGTCTAACGCCGAGGAAGACACTAGATAGCATCGCGCCACCTCGCTGCTGGTGTAGAGCCACTCCCCCGCCGCATCGCGGCTACGGTCGAGCAACTGCATGCTCCACAACAGCGTCAACCAGTGGCGAGTGGCTTCGGGCCGCCATGCGCGCATTTGCGCCAGAGCTTCGGGAGTGCAGGGTGACGCCAGCGTCTCAAATAGATCCTCTGCTAAGGCAAGCTGTAAAGCCTCGGCTTGCACAGAAGCTAGCGTTAGATCCCAGTAAGGCTGCAGCGCATGGGGAAGCGCATCTGCGGGCTGGTTCATAGCGACACCCCCACACGCAAGCCAATCTCCCTGGGCGGACTATACTCCCGAACATTGCCATTGAGCAGGCCAACGGCATCAAACCGGCGGTCGGTGACGTTGTTCACGTAAAGTCCCAACTGCCATGGCCCATGGCGATAACCTGCAGCCAGGTCCAGCTCGGTATGCCCAGAGCGGCTGAATTGGTTGGCTGCATCCAGGTAAGTCTTGCCCATGCCGCTGAGGTTAGCCTGGGCATACCAGTCCTGAGGCGAGTCGTAACGCACTCCCAGCCGACCACTGATATCCGGCGCGAAGGGATTGCGGTTGCCAGCATGGTCGCCGCTCAGATCCTCAAACTCACGAAAGCGGGTACGATTCAGCGCTAGGCCCGCCTGCAGTGTCCAGTGGCCGCCCAACCAGTAATCGATATCCAGCTCAATACCCCGCGAACGTGCTTCGGCAGCGTTGGCGATATGCACGTTTCCGGGCTGGAGTACCTGCTGCACCTGCATATCCTCGATAGCCATCCAGTAAGTGGCGACTCCATAGCGCAGCCGCCGCGAAAATGCCGTTCCCTTGATGCCTAACTCGTAGGAAGCAACCTCTTCTGGGGCGTAGCCGGGGTAGCCGCTTTGCGCTGAGAAGGCGTTGAAACCTCCGGCACGAAACCCTTCGGCATAGCGGGCATAGAGCCAGTCGTCGTCACCCAAGCGGTACTGCAGTGCCAGTTGCGAAGTAACATCGCGCCAGCGCTCGCTGCGCTGCCCGGATCCTCGGGGCGTCAACGCCACCCGGCTCTGCTCTAAGCGCAGGCCTGGTGTTAGGCGCCAACGTTCACCTAGCGGCAGCGTCCACTGCCCGAACAACGCGAGGTTCTCAGCCTCTAGTGTTGCCTCACTGCGCTGGGTACCCATCGGGTTGCGTTGCTCGAACTGCAGTTGATGATCATCACGGTCGCCGTACAGGCCCAGTACCCAACTGCTCTGCCCCTCATCGCCCTGACGCTCCAACCGCAGTTCCTGAGATAAGGTGGTCAAACGCTGGTCGCGCCCCATGGCAAAACGCTGGGCTGGAGTAAGATCGGTATCTTGGGTAATACGATCGTGGAACTCTCGCCGCGCCGTGATCGAGCGTAGCGCCAGATCTGTCGTCAGCGCATGGCGTACATCCAAAGAGACATCCTCGCCGGATGAGCGATTGCTACCAGGGTCAGGCGACGTAACACGGCGCGACTCGTTCTCGATCCGCCCCCAAGGCGCCGCGCCATCACGATAGTCTAGCCGACCATAACGTAGGGTAACGTCGGTGTCCTGCGTCGGCAGCCAGCGTAGACTCAGGCGTCCACTCTTGCGTTGGCGGTCATCCGCCTCACCTGCGCGCGACAGATTATCCACGAAGCCATCCTGCTGGCGCCACTCTCCGCTGACACCCAAATAGAGCTGTTCAGGCACTAGCGCTTGGGCAGCATCAAAGCGTAGCGAGGTTAAATCGCGACTGCCTAGCGTAGCCTCCAGTTCGGCATAGGGGCCTTCATCCGGTTGGCGGGTATGCAGGCTAATCACTCCCGTTTCGGCGTTTCGACCATAGAGTGTCGACTGGGGCCCACGCAGTACCTCGACCCGCGCCACCCCCAATAGGTTGTGATCGAACCCTTGGCCACTCACTACTGGTACACCGTCGATCAGCATCAGCACCGATGAAGAGAAAGCGGTAGCACCGGAGGTCAACCCGCGCATTACCGGCAGTGCGGTACCCGACTGGCCAAAGGGTTGAAAGCTCACCCCAGGTGTATAACGCGCCAAGTCGCCAATGTCGGATGCACCTGCATCCGCAAGCGTCTCGCCGGAGATCACCACCAAACTTGCTGGTACCTCTTCCTCTGCCTGCACTACCTTGTTGGCCGTCACCTTCACCACCGGCAGCCCTTCCTCTTGAGCGATGCTGCCCATACCGTATCCCCCCAGCAGAAGCATCACCGCGACTTGCTTCACCCCTTTGCTCTGCATCGCTCCCCCTTAAGTACTGTTGCTGCCTCCTACTGGCGCAGGAGTAGTTAAGGGAGTAGGCTAGCGCCAAACGATATCAATTATCATGCTCATTCATATGCAAACCGATTCACTTTCTATGCCTAGCGATGCACCACTCCCAGCAGAGAAGCCTCTGCAAGGTTCTCAATGCTGCGTGCTGGATGATGGCCTCTCGATAGTGCTAACCCGCTACCGTGCTAAACATACGATCGTCGAAGAGAGTCACACACCTCATACGGGCGCAGGCGTGATAGTGACCTTTGGTCT
>NZ_JABUZE010000073.1:0-8292 GCF_014897805.1 Halomonas sp. 3F2F | reverse complement strand
ATCAGACTCCAACGTTACACGAAAACTTAAGATCAGGCACTTAGCAGGTCAGCCAAATGGCGTAATTTATCTGGATTACGCACAGCGTATAGTGCCTGAATACGACTATCCACGACTTCCAGTGTCATGATCTGGGTTAGCCCTTCGTATTCGATCGTTAACCACCCAGGAAGCCCATTAACAATTACAGGGCTTACCCTGCAAGGGCTGGATGACGTCAACTTGCGGGCCAAGCCTGCAAGTTGACGTCATCCAAAAACCCTAGACCACGGCCTCTTGTGGCGTACCGCGCAAGGTCAATAACGACAAGCCCGCGGCCACCAACGAGCACAGTGCGATGGCTGCGGTCAGCATCAGTGGGGTTCCGTCGAACACCACACTGACCACAGCAATGGCGATCGCGCCCAGCATCATTTGCAGAGTGCCGCCCAGGGCCGCCGCTGTACCGGCGATGGGGCCGTGTTCCTCCAGCGACAACACCATGGACGTGGGAATCACCAGTCCAAGAAACGCAAAGGTTGTAATCAGCATTCCCACCAGCAGCGGGAAACTGGTGTATCCCAGCGCCACCAGCGTAAACATCAGGCAGGCCGACACAGCGTAACCGGCCACCGCCCATTTCACCACCGTGATGGAGCCGAAATGGACACCGAGATTGGAGGCAATCTGGCTGGTGGTAAAAAACCCCAGGGCGTTCAGTGCGAACGCAAGGCTGAACTGGAATGCTGTAAGGCCGTAGTAGCCGGTGTAGAGAAACGAGGCGGTGGCCAGAAAGGCAAAGAAACTGGCCATGCCCATACCACCAATCAACGTCAGGCCCATATATCCCGAGTCCCGGAACAATACGCCGAACGCTTTCATCATGGCGTTGAAGCGAAAAGGTGCGCGGTCTGCCGGGGCCAACGTTTCCTTCAAAGCGAAGCTGGTCAGAAACAGGCCCAACACCGTAGCAATGGCGACCGCGACAAAGACAGCACGCCAGCCGAAGGGCACGATGATCGAGGTGCCCATCAGGGGTGCCAGCATGGGTGAAACGGCAATCACCAGCATGATGGTGGACATCATGCGAGTCGCCTCGGTGCCGGTGTAGCGGTCACGGATCACCGCGCGCGGAATAGACATGACCGCAGCCGCCCCCATACCTTGCAAAAAGCGCAAAGCAATCAGCCATTCGATGGTGGGCGCGAATGCACAACCAATCGAGGCGACACCGAAGATACCAAGGCCAAAGTAGAGCGGTGGCTTGCGGCCGAACACATCGGAGGCCGGCCCGTAAAAAAGCTGGCAGATACCAAATGCAATGAAGAACGACATCAACGTCCACTGCGCGGCCGACACCGACGCCCCCAGGTCTTTACTGATGGTCGGCATAGCGGGCAGGTACATATCAATGGCAAAAGGGCCGATCCAGCTCAGCAGGCCGAGCACCAGTGCCATTTTTATCATATCGGCTTTCACTGAATATTCCTTTATCAATAAGTGTGTTCATCCGAAAGCCGAAATGGCTTCGTCCTATGCCAAGCAGTCGTGTGGGGGAGGTAAATATCGACAACAATTTGCAAAATATTATTCTGAAGGCTGATCGTGATTGCTTGTCACAATTGAACAGCGGCTCTACTAAAACGTACGGGTCTGGTAATGAATACCGGTCCCTTCTTCACAGTATTGCTTAAGGCTCAGCAGGAATATCGCCCAGTTATAGTTGCAGAAACGGTAGAACTCGGTCACTTCACGCCAATCGGTATGTTTGAGAGTGACAGCCGTTTTGCCTACTCGTTGTTCTAGCTCGAAACTGACGCTGGTCCCAATCCACTCAGGGTCTGAATCGATACATTGCCAGGTCATCTTAGTATTGGGCACCAGCTCTACGATCGTCATCTTTGTCGGGTGCTCATCCCCAAATCGGAATTCATTGACCGCATCAAGTTGGGCAGTGAATGCTAAATCCTGGGTCCACACCTCGGCCAGGCCACGAGCCGTGGTCAACACTTCGTAAACACGTGAAAGAGGGGCATTTACGTATTGAATATGTTCAATGCGCGCCATCAGTATCACTCCTTAGCAAAGGGCTGCCGCCTTCCAGCAAGCTTTTGAGACTGGAAAGAATGACTGGCCAGCCGACGCTGATGCCTTGTAGTACTTTGCTGTCCTCCTCGAATTGGTCGTGAATCAGTGTCAGACGCACCTGGCCCATATACTCGCTAATTTCAAACGTCACCCGAGACGGTTTTTCAGGTCTTGTCAGGTCAACTTTTTCGCCCTCATATCCTGGCATCTCGTCATCGTTTTCAGGAATGAAGGTATAGGACAAACGGTGCGGCGGGTCTGACTCCAGCACCTCGCCGTGCCAATCCAGTGATCCATCGGCCTTGACGAGTTCAACCGTTGCTCCCGCCGTCCACGCCGACGTAATCTGCCGCCCACCCCAGTATTGGCGGGTAAACTCCCCTTCCGTCAACTCTTTCCACAGTTGCTCGGGCGTCGTGTTAATGTAAATAACGTAGGCAAAATCGAGCTTACTCATTGTGATGGTCCTCAAGCTTCTGTTTGAGACTGTCCACCGCCGCAATCCGCTGATGAGTGAACTTACTGACCCAGCGTTGGTGGATCTGCTGAATTGGCTCGGCATTGAGGTAATGCAGCTTTTCTCTCCCCCGCCACGCCGTAACCACCAGCCCCGCTTCTTCAAGCAGCGCCAAGTGTCTGGTAACCCCCTGACGACTCATGGAGAGTCGTTCGCATAGCTCATTGAGGGCCTGCCCATTATTTTCAAACAGGCTATCCAGAAGCTGGCGCCGCGAGGGATCAGCGAGCGCTTTGAAAACAAGATTGAGATTAGTTGTCATAACGACATTATGCAACCAATTAGTTGCATGTCAAAATTTAGTGCTCATTCTCACCAACTGCCTGTACATGCCGAAGGCTAGCAGCCGACAACAACGCCAGCGCCAAAATAGTGATGCCACTGACGATGGCCACAGCATTCATTCCTTGCGTAAACGCTGACTGTGCTTGCTCAAGTATCCCGCCGGGAAGTCGTTCAGCAACGGACGTTGCGGACCACAAACTTTCTCCAAGAGCACGGGAGACATCGTCTGGCACCTCATCAGGAATCGCACTGGCAATCTGCACGCGATACAACAAGGTTCCCAGGCTACCGAGAAGTGCTACGCCCAGCGCTACACCCAACTCCTGAACCATCTCGGACATCGACGACGCGGACCCAGCTTTTTCCGCAGGAGCCGCGCCTACCACCAAGTCGGTGCCCAGCGCAGCGATGGTGCCCAACCCCAGATACACTAATGAAAATCCCAAAACGACCTGGAGTACCTGAACAGAGAGCGGGTCTACTTGAGCCAGAAAACCACAACCGATGCTTGCAAGCATCAGCGCGACAGCAATAACAAACGCAGGCCGAATACGGCGCGCCAAGATAGGAGCAAGAATACCGGCAAGCACCATCATCAGCGCTGGCGGCCCCATCCACAGCCCAGCAATCAGCGGCGTGTAGCCCGCTACTAGCTGAAGATATTGAGTGACTAGAAGCATCATTCCCGCCACACCCACCAGCCCTAGCAACATTATGACCAGCGCAGCAGTGAAGGTTTTACTGGCAAACAGTTTGAGATCAAGCAAAGGATCAAGAAGCTGCTTTTGTCGACGCACAAAGAGCAGTGTTCCTACGATTCCCAACACAAGTGTGGCCAATACCAGTGGCGTCACACCTGCTTTAGAGAACGCCTTTATGGCATAGATACTGGGCAGAATTGCTATCAACAGCAGTAGAACACTCAAAACATCCAGACGGCCTGCCTGCGGATTGCGATACTCCGGCAGCAGTAACGGCGCAGTTAATAACAGTACGATGACGATGGGCACGGCAATTAGGAAAGCCGCTCCCCACCAAAAAGGGGCTAACAGCAACCCACCGACCACTGGCCCCAAGGCCATCCCTAGTGCAAACATGGTCGCCCATATCCCAATCGCCAATGCCCGCTGGCGCAGATCAAAAAACATATTGCTAATCAGGGCCAGTGTAGAAGGCATCAGCGTTGCTCCGGCAACACCCAGCGCTGCCCGCGCCACAATAAGCCACTCGGCATTAGGCGCATAAGCGGCAAACACTGACGCGACCGCAAACGCAAAGGCCCCGATCATTAGTAGTCGACGTCGGCCAACCCGATCCCCTAGCGTGCCCATCGTGATAAGAAAACCAGCGATCATGAAGCCGTAGGCATCCATAATCCACAGCGCCTGAGTACTGCTAGGCTGTAGATCTACCGCTAAGGCAGGAAGCGCAAGGTAGAGAATAGTGACATCGAGCCCAAGCAGCATGGTGGGCAGTGCCAGTACCGCAAGCCCTGCCCACTCTTTAATGCCGGCTTTGTTGCAGGGCCGTCCGCCTGTATCCGTATAACCTGTGTCCGTATTACCTGTGTCCGTATTAACAGGGGTGTGAACATCACAGCTGAATGACATGTCGCCTCCGACTTCATCATGGAAGCAGGCATTCTCAGACACTCTATATGGGGTTACAATATAGCTAATTATCCTATTACTAGAGGTAATAGCATGGCCAATCATCGGCTTGAGCGAACACAGAGTGATCTCACTGAATTCATGCTGCGGCATCGTCAAAAATTAACGCCTGCTGACGTCGGGCTTCCCACCAGTGGGCGAAGGCGCACCCCGGGCTTAAGACGAGAAGAGGTTGCTGCGCTCGCTGGGGTAGGCCTGACGTGGTACACGTGGTTTGAGCAGGGCCGTGACATTAAGGTCTCCGAACGTTTTCTGCTCAACATCTCCCGTGCCCTAAAACTGGATGACGCCGAGTGCTGCCATCTTTTTCTATTAGCGCACCGCCGAGCGCCGCCAGCAGAAGCGTATCAAGAGCAGAGCACTTCCCCCCGAATCCAGTCGCTGATGGATGACCTCTCTCGCCCTAGTTACGTGATGAACCTGCGTTGGGATGCTATTGGCTGGAATGCGCAGGCTGATGAACTACTTCAGTTCAGCAGCCGAGAAGCGTCTGAGCGCAATCTATTAAGGATGGTATTTACCGCTCCCGACCTGCGTCGACGACTCCCTGACTGGCAACAGGATGCGTCGAATATGCTGGCACAGTTTCGTTGTGACTTAGCTGTCGCCCCTGAAGACCCAATCATGCAAACGCAAATTGAAGAGCTTTGCCAGTTATCGCCAGACTTCCGGCACTGGTGGGAAGCGTCAAGCATGGAAGGTTACAACCGAGGAATCAGCAGCCTCCTTGATACAGAGGGCGAGCACCATACCTATACCCATGAGACGCTCATCGTTGATGAGCACCGTCATCTCAAGATGGTGGTTTACTTCACAGCAGAAGAGTGAACAGACAAACCCTCTTATGGATTAAGCTGATCACTCAGAATATAAATCTCAATCAATCATAGACTTAAGCCAATCGACAAAAGCCTGCATTTTGGCACTATGCTGCCAGCTTTCGGTCGGGATGTAGTAACACAGCAGAGAATCGACGCTTTGATACGAAATGGGCTGCAATGCGTTGGCTTTCACAAAGTCAGAAACCAGTGTCTCTGAACAAAACACCAGTCCTTTCCCAGCAAGAGCTTCATACACACCATAAAGCTCCTGATCAAAATACCTTATTTCAAAATTTGGCAGTGACGCTCCATTTTCAATTAGCCAGTTTTCCCAAGGTGAGTCCGGCAGTTTATTGTTCTTCCACTTAGTCAGATAGACCGTAGGTGGCTTATCCACTGTGATGGAGCGGATAAAAGGACAGCTCCCATATAGGTTAAAACGCTCTTTCTTTAATAAATTTGATTTATCAACCCGGGTTACGTCCCCCAAACGGATAGAGAGGGTATTCACTTTTGATGCCACTACTTCACCCGTTGATATTTCAACATCAATATTTTGATAAATTTTATTAAAGTCATGTAGCAACGGAATTAGCACCAGGGCGGCAAAGGATGAGGTGGTATCAACATTCAGCTTTGAGGCATCTGACTTTATATTATCTAAAGCAGTCTGGATTTTCTGCAAACCGGCGGTTGTCGCCTCAGAGAGCTGGTGCCCCTCTGACGTTAAAGTCACGCCCCGGTTGATTCGGGTAAACAGCCGCACTCCCAACCTATTCTCAAGATTGCTGATGTGATGCGACACATTTGCCGACGTTATCGACAGCTCCTCGGCAGCATCTTTAAAGCTCCCCAGCCGAGCGGCCGCTTCAAACACCTTAATCGCCTGTAGCGAAGCATTCACCGCTAGCCTCCTATTTTTTTGTCTCAACCCGGCTTCTCAATAGATAAGTTTTTCTCATCTATCGATCCAATTTATTCATTTGTCGCAGTATTGGCAAAAGGGCAGCATAGCCACTCCACACCGCTATCTGCTGAGGCCATCATGCGCACATTACTTCATATAGACGCTAGCGTACGTAAAGCGACAAACCCAAACCCTGACCACAATTCAATATCAAAACGTATTGCTATGCAGTTTGTTGATAAATGGCAATCTGCTAACAGTGCAGATAATTACATTTATCGTGATATTGGCTTGAACCCACCTGCTTTTATTGACCAGGACTGGATAGGTGCCGTTTTCACACCAGATGAACGGAAAAGCTCTGAGCAACGTGAAAAACTAGCGTTATCCGATCAGTTATTTAATGAATTAGCGCAAGCGGATGTCATCCTAATATCTTCACCTATGTACAACTACGGCATGCCCGCCCCTCTGAAAGCGTGGTTCGATCAGGTCATGCGTATAAATAAAACATTTAGTTTTGATTTAGCTCGTGGTGATCATCCTATAGAGCCGCTTTTGTCTGGGAAAACACTAATTTTAGTCTCTTCATGCGGAGAGTTTGGCTTTGGGCCAGGAGGTGAACGTGAGCATATGAATCACCTCGGGCCGCATATTAAAACATTGGGCAGATACTTGGGCGTCGAGTCATTTCATGAAATAACATCAGAGTACCAAGAATTTGGGGACGAAAGGCATCAGAGATCAGTTGCTAATGCGCTTAAAAATGCCGGATTGCTAGCAATGGATTTGGCTAGCAACGCATAAACCTTTGCTTTGAGTAGCCGCCGGGCAGTCTAAAATGACTGCCCTCGTTAGCTCTGGTCGCGTCAACGAGCTTTTTTCCGCAATGCCGCTTTATAAGCACGGTCAGCCCACTCCTTAGCATGTTCTGGATCTTCAAATATCTCCTCGGGTGCAGCGTAATAAGTCATTTTCACCCTTTTGCCGCTCTTCTCATATTCAAACTGCTCCATTCCCAGCTCGATAAAAGAGCCTACCGAACGTTCATCGACTTTAAGGTAAAGAACATCATCGGCGACTAGCGCAAACATAAGACCATCGCGATAAACGCCATACCCTCCAAACATGCGCTTAGTTTGGATTTCACCAAATAGTGCGAATACGTCGCTAAGGTTTGCGATAAATTCGCTGGTAGCTTTCATTAACCTCCCCCCCCGGTTTCAGCCGCATCGCGTAGCGGCGTTGATAAAGTTGCGAGGCTTGGTACTAAAGGGCATCCGGACATAGCAATCGATGCTGCTTAGCCTAGTTGTAGCGTCAGGCCAACCTTAGAAGCGATTCATTCCAGCCTCTCACCATAAACCTCACTGTGCGCAGGATCGGCTTATCAAGTAGTTGAGGTGTGAGCACACCTCTGGCCACTCGCCCCTGCTCAGGCTATACATCACTGTATCGCGAATGGTCCCATCGCGGCGCATCGCATGACCTCGGATTACACCATCTTTCTTCGCGCCTAGGCGCTCGATCGCACGTTGGCTGGCAAAGTTGAAGTTGTCGGTACGCCAACCGACCACGTTACAGCCCAATGTGTCGAAAGCGTGAGTCAATAGCAGTAGCTTACAGGTGGTGTTGACATGCGTACGCTGAACCCGCTTGGCGTACCATGTGTAGCCAATTTCAACGCGTTTTACGTTGGGCAGAATGTCATGGTAACTCGTGGTGCCAAGCACCCTACCACTCGCCTCTTCAATAACGGCGAAAGCAAAGCGATGGCCTTCCTCGCGGCTTTTCAAGGCGGTATCAATATAGTTGCGTGTCTCGTCGGGCGTTGGCACCGATGTAATGCGCAGATTCCACAACTCGCCATCCGCAGCGGCTGCGCGCACCCCCTCTGTCAGCCTAGTTGTCCGGTTGGCGATCTCGCCCAAATCCAATCCAGAGGGAGCGGTATGGAACTCATGTGCCACGTTATTCCGCAGGTAAGCGTTCATCCTACGACGTAGTTGACCTACTTCACGTCAC
>NZ_JABUZE010000072.1:0-1043 GCF_014897805.1 Halomonas sp. 3F2F | reverse complement strand
TGCAACTGCTCTGGGCCGAGTACACGGAACGCCACGGCGACAAGGCCTACCGCTACAGCCAATTCTGCCACCACTACCGGCTCTGGCGGGGGCGGCAACGGCGCAGCATGCGCCAGGTTCACCGGGCCGGCGAGAAGGTCTTTATCGATTACTGCGGACCGACCGTGCCGGTGGTGGACCGGAGCACCGGAGAGATGCGTCAGGCCCAGGTCTTTGTCGCCGTGCTTGGCGCCTCCAGCTACACCTTCGCCGAGGCCACCAGGAGCCAGAGCCTGCCGGACTGGATCGCCTCCCACCAACGGATGCTGACGTTCTTCGGCGGGGTGCCGGCACTGCTGGTTCCGGACAACCTCAAGGCAGCGGTCACCAAGGCGGACCGTTACACCCCGAAGATCAACGAGACCTACGCTGAACTGGCTGCTCACTATCAGACGGCGGTGCTGCCCGCGCGTCCCTACAAGCCCAAGGACAAGGCAAAGGCTGAAGCCGCCGTGCTGTTGGTCGAGCGCTGGATCCTGGCCCGGTTACGGCACCAGACGTTCTTCTCTCTGGCCGAGTTGAACGCCGCCATCGCCGCGTTGTTACCAGCGCTGAACCAGCGCCCGTTCCAAGGACGGACAGAGAGTCGTCAAAGCCTGTTCGATGCCCTCGACCGACCGGCACTACGACCACTCCCCGCCACGCCCTACACCTACGCCGAGTGGCGTAAGGCACGGCCGGGTATCGACTATCACATCGAGATCGAGAAGCGGCTATACAGCGTGCCCCACGCCCTGGTGGGGGTGAAGCTGGACGTTCGGGTGACCGACACCTCCGTGGAGGTCATGCACAAAGGGCAGCGAGTGGCGCTACACCCTCGTCATGGTAAGGGCCGCTTCGTCACCCTGACTGAACACATGCCCAAATCGCACCAGGCCCATCAGAACTGGTCACCGGGACGGTTCCTGAACTGGGCCAATGACATCGGCCCCGGCACGCTGGGCGTGGTGCAGAAGCAGCTCAAGGATCGGCCTCATCCGGAACATGGTTACCGCGCCTGCCTG
>NZ_JABUZE010000079.1:48735-101603 GCF_014897805.1 Halomonas sp. 3F2F | reverse complement strand
ATTTCAGGGCGTGGCTGTAGGTGCCGATTTATGGGCGCTTACGTTTCTTTTGATGAAAATGACCAATTGGTGTCGGAACAAGAATATAAAGCGATAACAAAAGGGTTTAATCTTGAAAAGAATGACGTGCTTCTGACTGTTGTAGGCAGCTTGGGTCGCTCTGCTCTTTTTGAAGGTGAAAAAGTTGCTTTTCAAAGAAGCGTGGCTTTTCTAAAGCCCGACAAAAAAAATATCTCATCGCGTTTTCTTTATCATGCAATTAGGCATGAAGCCTTTCAACAGCAGTTATTAAAAAGTAGCAATGCAACTGCTCAAGCAGGTATTTATTTAGGAGAGCTGGCAAAATGTTTAATACCTAATATTAAAGCTAAAGAGCAAGATTTAATAGTCAAAATTCTCGACACCCTTGACACCCAACTCCGTCAGACCGAGGCAATTATCGCCAAGCTGCAGCAGGTCAAACAGGGCCTGCTTCAAGACCTACTTACCCGCGGCATTGACGCCAGCGGTAAGCTGCGCCCGCCCTGGGAGAAGGCACCGGAGCTATATAAGGATTCGCCGCTGGGGTGGATTCCGAAGGAGTGGGAGTGGAATTCCTTGGCAAGTAAGGTGGAATTTCCAACTGGTCAAGTCGATCCAAGGATTTTTCCATACAGAGAATGGATCTTGGTGGCTCCAGATCATATCGAATCTAAAACTGGGCGTTTGCTCAATAAATGTGATGCCACTTCTCAGAGTGCTATCTCAGGAAAATATATTTTCCAACCAGGAGACGTTATCTATAGCAAGATACGTCCTTATCTTCGAAAAGCTGTTCTCGCAAACTTTCAAGGGTTGTGCAGTGCTGATGCTTACCCATTAAGACCACTAACGGGAATAGTGCCGGAATATTTGTTGGCTGTAATTTTAGGTGAGCATTTTTCTCGGTTTGCTGAGTCAGTTTCTATGAGAAGCGGTTTCCCTAAAATAAACCGAGCTGAAATGTCAGAGTTCTCTACCGCCTGGCCTCAAGCTGAAGAACAAGAAAAAATTGCTTCTATCATAAAAGATAGTAATGAAAAATTAGCTATGGAAGAGCGGCTTTTAGAAAAACTAAAAAAACAAAAAATTGGCTTGATGGACGACCTGCTGACCGGTCGAGTCCGGGTCACCAACCTGATCGGGCAGCAACGCGCGAGCTAACCAATAAGGAGAGGCCTGATGGGGCCGGAGTTTCAACTCAGCGAACAACCGTTGATCGACCAGTTGGTAGCGATGGGCTGGATCTATTACAAGGGCAGCCTGGACGACCCTGCAGCCACCGGGCGCGGTAGCTTTGCTGAGGTGGTACAGGGCGATGTATTGCGCGAGCAGCTAAAGGCAATCAATACCCGCAAGCATGCCGATGGCTCGCGAGGCATATGGTTGGATGACGAGCGGGTGAGTGCGGCAGTGTCTGCACTAACGCGGATTGCCGCGCCTGGATTAATGGAAGCCAACCGCGTCGCTACCGAACTAATCACCGAAGGCTTCGTAGTCGATGGCTTACCTGATTGGGACGGCGGCCGTTCGCGCGCTATTCACTATATCGACTGGGACACCCCGGCAAACAACCGCTTTACAGTCATCAACCAGTACAAGGTGAAGTGCCCACCGGGCCACGATACGGCGAAGCAGCACATCATTCCTGATCTGGTACTGATGGTGAATGGTATTCCGCTGGTGGTGATCGAGTGTAAGAGCCCCAATTTGGCCGAACCTATGGCCGAGGCCATCGATCAGCTACGCCGCTACAGCGACCAGCGCTTTGCCAATGGCGAGGCGGGCGATCACGAAGGCTCGCCAGCCCTGTTCAACACTAACCAACTGTTGATGGCCACCTGCTTCGACGACTGCCGGGTGGGCACCATCGGCGCGGGCGCAAGCCACTACCTGCCCTGGAAAACAGTGGCGAGTGCGGAAAACCCGCATCAGAGTGAAACCGACGTTGCTAAGGCGCTCGACGTGACCAAGCTCTCGCCCCAGCAGCGCACCGTAGCGGGCATGCTGGCGCCCACTAGCCTGTTGGATATCGTGCGTCACTTCACGCTGTTCATGACCACCGGCGGGCAGACCATCAAGCTGGTGTGCCGTTACCAGCAGTATCGCGGCGTAGTGAAGGCCATCGACCGGCTGCGCCACGGCAAAACACGGAGCGAAGACGGCGAACACGACCGGCGCGGCGGCATCATTTGGCACACCCAGGGCTCGGGTAAATCGCTGACCATGATGTTTCTGGTACGCCGCATGCGCACCGACCCGTCACTGCGCCGCTTCAAGATTGTAGTTATCACCGACCGTATCGACCTGCAAAAGCAGCTCTCCGCGACTGCCTCGCTGAGCGGTGATCTGGTGCATGTGGCCAATAACAGTAAAGCGCTCAAGAAGATACTGCGCCAAGAGGGGCCTGGGCTGGTATTCGCGATGATCCAGCAGTATCGCGATGCCGAAAGCAAGGCCAAGGTCAGTGACTTTGACCAACTCAATACCAGTCAAGATATCCTGGTAATGGTGGATGAAGCCCACCGTACCCAAGCAGGCGACCTACACGCCAACTTGCAGGCAGGCTTGCCCAACTGCGCACGCATCGGCTTTACCGGCACGCCGATCATCATGGGCGAGAAAAAGCGTACCCACGAGATCTTTGGCGAGTTCATTGATACCTATACCATCCGCGAGTCCGAGGCGGACGGTGCCACCGTCCCGGTTCTCTACGAGGGCCGCACCGTACAGGGTGCGGTGAAGGATGGTAGCAGCCTCGACGAGTTGTTCGAGGACTTCTTTGCCGACAGGCCCCCGGAAGAGCTGGAAGCCATCAAGCAGAAGTACGCCACCAAAGGCAACGTGTTGGAGGCGACGAAGCTTATTGAGGAGAAGGCGCAGGACATGCTGCGCCACTACGTCACCCACATTCTACCTAACGGCTTTAAAGCGCAGGTGGTGGGCTACAGCCGTCTGGCAGCGGTGCGCTACAAGGCGGCCTTTGAACAAGCCCGCGACCAGCTGCTTGAAGAAGCTCACCAGCTCAGCCCTGAATTGAAAGCGCTGGATGATGAGGCACTTTTGCGCAAGACGCCAAAGCTACAGGCGCGCATTCAGGCGTGGCGCTACCGCGAGCTTTTAGCACGACTGGAGTTCGCCACCATCGTTTCCGGTAGTAATAATGATGGCTCCGAATGGCAACCTCATACCGACCGCGCTCGGCAGGATGAAGCGATCGCCCGCTTCAAAAAGCCGCTGCTGGCGAGCAGGGAAAAATACGAATCCAGAACCGACCCGTTGGCCTTTTTGATCGTCAAGTCTATGCTGCTGACCGGGTTTGATGCGCCCATCGAAGGCGTGATGTATCTCGACCGCTCAATACAGGAGGCCGAGCTGCTGCAAACGATTGCCCGCGTCAACCGCACCGGTTTCGGAAAAGCGGTGGGCATTGTGGTGGATTATTACGGCGTCGCCAATCATCTCAAAGAGGCACTGGCGGCCTATAGCGACGATGATGTCGACGGCGCGCTTCGCAGCTTGAAGGATGAGATTCCAGCACTGCGTGACCGACATATGCGCGCGGTGGATGTGCTGCGCTCAAGGGGTATTGAAGATTTACACGATGTCGAGGCCTGCGTTCAGGCGCTCGATAGTGAGCGTGTGCGCCAAGAATTCGGGGTCAAGCTCAAGGCCTTTATGCAGAGCCTTGATACGGTGCTACCACGCCCAGAGGCGCTGCCGTTTACTGCCGATGCCAAGGCGCTAGCGATGATCTATGCCCAGGCACGCCGCCGCTATCGCGACAGCACCGTGCTGGGCAAGGACATCGGCGCCAAGGTGCGAAAGTTGATCGACGACCACGTGATCTCGCTGGGCATTGATCCGAAAATCGCGCCGGTCAATCTGACCGATGCACAGTTTAGTCAGCAGTTGAATCAGGTACGCGACCAAGCCGCCAGCTACGGCCTAGATAGCGAAGAGTCAGCCAAGAAAGTCAAAAAAGCCGTTGCCTCGGAAATGGAGCACGCCATTCGCAGCCAAGTGAGCGAAAAGCTGGATGAAGACCCCGTGTACTACGGTAAGCTCAGCGAGCGGCTCAAGGAGATTCTGGATGGGCTGGCCGGGCAGTGGGACGCGCTTATTACGGCGCTTCAGGCCATCATTGACGAAGTGAATAGCGGTAGCACCCGTCACGAAGAAGGGCTGCCCGATGTACCCGAAACCTATCTGCCTTTCTATCGCATGCTACGCGAAGTTAAATGTGGCGATACCCCACCCGACCTAGCTACCCAATCCGACCTGGTTCAACTCACCGAACATTTGGTTGAGCACATTAGCCATGAGGTGAAGACGTCGAACTTTTGGGAGCCACATCGACGCTCCATGCAGGAAGCGCTTGAAGGTGAGTTGTCCGAGTTTATTTATGAGAGTGAACTGCTGGAACTGGAGCAAATCGAGCCCTTAGTGGACAAGCTGCGCGACCTCGCCAAGGCGAATAGCTATAAGCTGGAGCAGTCATGACGCTACAAGTAGATGATCTGACGATTGCCGTGCGCGAAAGCGCTCAGCGTAGAACGCTGCAACTCACGGTCGAACGCGATCAGTCCTTGGTGCTGACCACGCCACCGGACACTAACCCGCAGAGACTAGAAGCCTTCGTGCGGCGTAAACAGCCATGGATCTACAAAAAGCTGGCCGAAAAGGCGCTGATGCAGAAACAGATTCGTATCAAACGCTATGTGCAGGGTGAGGGTTTTTTATATCTTGGCCGTCATCACCGCTTGAATCTGGTAGAAGCTCAAGAGACGCCACTGAAATGGCTCAACGGGCGCTTTCATCTACGTCAGGACGCTCGGCCAGAGGCACGGCGTCACTTCATTCGCTGGTACAGCGAGCGAGGTAAACAGTGGCTATGGCAACGCGTAAAGGTCTTTTCTGCTCGGCTGGAAGTAAAACCCGCCGGTATTAAAGTGCAGGATCTGGGTTATCGCTGGGGCTCCTGTGGCAAGGGTGAGATGCTCTACTTTCACTGGAAAACCATCCTGCTTCCCGCTCGCATCGCTGAATACGTTGTTGTGCATGAATTGGTTCACCTCCATGAACCCAACCACTCCGAAGAATTCTGGCTACGGCTAGAGCGTGCCATGCCTGACTATGAAACGCGCAAACTGTGGCTAGCCGAGCACGGAATGGATGTTGAAGGGATTTAGTAATGACCAGAAGCTGTGAAGCAGTGCCGCCCACTATTGGCAAAGAGCGTAGGTTCAGTGACTTCGTCGTCTACGTCGATGAAAGCGGCGATCACGGTATGGCTAATATCGACCCCAATTATCCGGTCTTCGTGCTGGCCTTTTGTATTTTCTACAAGGGGCACTATCTGTCGAGCGTCGTGCCAGCACTGCAACAGCTGAAATTCGATTATTTCGGCCATGATTTGGTCATCCTACATGAGCACGAAATTCGCAAGGAGAAAGGCGATTTCAGGCTGTTTAAGAACAGGGCCGACAAGCAGGCTTTCATGGGACGTCTGAGCACGTTAATTGACGACAGCAACTTCATCCTCGCCTCATGCGTCATCGAAAAGCATCGATTAAGTAGTCGCGATGAGCAGGATAACCCGTACCATTTGGCGCTACGTCACTGTTTAGAGACGCTCTTTGATCTCGTCAAAGAGAAGGGTCAGGAAGATCTCGTCACCCACGTCATCGTTGAGAAACGCGGTGCAAAGGAAGACGACGAATTGGAACTGGAGTTTCGCCGTATTTGTGATGGTGATAATAAATATCAGCATGACTTACCGTTTAGCATCCGCATGGCGGCAAAAGCGAGTAACTCAGCAGGTTTACAGTTAGCAGATTTAGTAGCGCGGCCCATCGGACGACATGTCCTTAATCCAGAGCAGCCGAATCAGGCATTTGATGTGTTAAGAAGAAAATTTTACTGCGAAGGCGGACGAAAGGCAGTAGGGGATGGCTACGATCAATGGGGGCTGAAGCACTTTCCTTGATTTTTTGTATCCTCCAGACAGCGAAAAACCTCGATGAAACTCACCGAGGTTTAGACGCCGACCGGGCACTCCCAGTCCACTTGTTGGATATTTTGGATACTCTGTACACTAAAGTCAATTTTTACCGTGATTACTCAATATTTTGAATTTCATTCTGCACGCGTTCGATTAGCTCTATAACAACAGCCCAACTTCATCCGATAGAGCCATAGCGACAGAATTGAGCCATAGATTACAAACACCCATCTCTATTTTTGGAACGGCAAAACCTCTGCCCGCCGAGCTCGATCAGACCTTGCCGTATCACGCTTGAGCTTGAGAGGCACCACGTTGTCTGCAGCGTCAGGCTGAACACTTAGGTAACCTGGGCGTAAGTTACACAGCATCTCAATCGTCTCTGGCGGCAGGCCAATCTGGTGAACCAGTTCAGTTCGTTCAAAGATGCCGTTATCTACCAGAAGGTGAGCGCCTCGCATCATCAGCTTGGGTTGCTCGAAAGCCAGAGCATCATCACCTGGTTCGCCCTTCGTCCATTTACGCGCCGAGCGCCCTTTCCACAGCCTTAGCTCTAACTGATCCGTCAACAGCGATAAGTCTCGGCAGCGAACGATCATCGACGCGACCGAGACTTTCCAGCGCGACTTGAGCGAAAGCAGGTTATCCAGCGTTGGCCATACGACCTCTTGCGCAAAGCTCTCAGGCGGCATTAAAAAAGCACTGGCAAAGCGGTGTGCCTGCCCTTCTAACAGGTCATACAACTCTTTTTTAGCGTATTGCGCAGCGGGTATTTTGGAGTGCAGTACGACGTGCCCTAACTCATGCGCTGCATCAAAGCGGTTACGAATTGCATTCGCTTTGTCTTCAGCGATCAACACGTAGGGGCGACCATCCAAAACAGAGACATGGGAAACACCGTCCATTTTGACGTGCCCCAGGGTGGCGCGAGTACAAATAATCCCCGCATTTTCCATTACTTGAATCACGTTTGGGATTGGGGCAGAACCTAACTTCCAAGCCTCACGGCACTCTCTGGCAATGTCCTCTATTTCTTCATCGCTGATCAATCGGCAATCGTCCGCGTCCAGCATCGGCACATTTACTTCTGGCCACTCCATTGTATCCTGGAAGAAGTCAGAGATTTCTTGCAGCCACACCAAATATAGCTGT
This sequence comes from Halomonas sp. 3F2F, assembly GCF_014897805.1. Classification (NCBI taxonomy): domain Bacteria; kingdom Pseudomonadati; phylum Pseudomonadota; class Gammaproteobacteria; order Oceanospirillales; family Halomonadaceae; genus Halomonas; species Halomonas sp. 3F2F. The sequence continues at coordinate 94,429 of NZ_JABUZE010000079.1, read as the reverse complement.
GATCTTTCACGTGCCTGCTTGTGAACAGAGGCTTGTGAACGAAAAAAGTAAGGTCGCTGGCTTTCCTGAACAACAGGAGGAACAGGCTTCAAAAACCACATGCGAGAGACTTGAAACACATGGCAAAGACGAGCAAATGACTCGGCCTCAGGTAGCTGGGTGCCTTTTTCCCAGGCCGAAATCGTACTGGAAGAACGACCTACCTGCTCTCCCAGTTCCGCGAGGGTCAAATTTTGAGCCATACGCAGTTGGCTCAACCGCTGGCCTTGAAAGCCATCAACCCCTGTTCTCATATCACTCGTTTCCACCTTCGTTTTGATCCCGGTTCTCTGCGCGACGCATCCTATCACGCAGGGTCGGATAGGCAATATCCACTATCTCATCACCTACTTCATTGTAGTACTGCCACAACTGGCCTACATCCATATACAAATGAAACCCTGCACTTGGATCACTGTAGGGCACCGCTAGAGTCACACAGATTGGGCTACTGTGATCACTTTCTGACCATTTTGTTGTGTGTGGCAGCAATAAAGCATGAAGAGCTTCTTGGCTGGGCCCTAAAGGTGAAGCGGATGCCTTAAAAAGATCAGGATGTTGTTTCTCCAGCCTTTCGTTTTCCCTGCTAAGATCGCGCCGGAATTTAGCATCTCGAATAGGGGGTGTCCTACCCACCGTAATAACACTAGTAGTGATTTGCATGGTACCGGCACGAATAAGTGCGTAATAGCCGCCCGCAGGCTTAGTCGCTTGGTTACTCGCTTCGAATTTTTCATCTTTTGGCAGGCTCAACAGAGCTTCCTGAACCGTAAAATGATGAGACTGAGGTCCTGGCCCTGCCAGTGGCACATGCTTATAAGTCTCTTTGAGATGGCTATCGCTCTTCTGAAAAGCCGCCTCTATGCTTTCGAGCATTTGTTGTAAGCGGTGACTAGGTAACTCCTGGCAAATAAAGCGGCACAGCTCTTCTTTGTTCAGTTCTGCTTGATTCACGAGCGACTCCTGGGCAGGACAACGATCCGGCAAAGCGGATTATAGACCTATATTTTCCTGTTAACCACTCGATAGAGACTCTCCCCCATAGCTGATACTTCCATCAAACATGAGATAAACACTACACCATCACTCAATATTCTGAATCTGCTCCCGCATCTGCTCAATCAGCACTTTCAGCTCCACCGCGCAGCGGGTTGTCTCAGCCACCACGGATTTTGACGACAGCGTATTAGCTTCGCGGTTGAGTTCCTGCATTAGGAAGTCCAGGCGGCGGCCTTTGGGGCCTTTTTGGGCGAGCTGGTGGCTCACTTCTGCTATATGCGCGGTGAGGCGGTCTAGCTCTTCATCCACGTCGGCTTTTTGTGCCACCAGTACCAGCTCGGCTTCCAGGCGTTGCGGGTCGAGTTCGGTTTTGGCGACTTCTAAGCGTTCCAGTAGTTGGGCGCGCTGGCGCTCTAAAATTTGCGGCAACAAGCTGCGCACAGTGGCGACTTGTTCACTGACAGCCGTTAGGCGAGTGGTGATCATCTCAGCGAGTTTTTCGCCTTCCCGGGCGCGGGCGTCGATCAACTCGTCTAACGCTTGGTCAAACAGGGTTTTGGCGGCGGCTTTAATGGCGTCTTGATCGAGGTGCTGGGTTTCCATAACGCCGGGGTGGTTAAGCAACGCCAGCGTGGTGGGCGGCACAGCACTGGGTACCTGTTGCTGAATGGCGGCCAGGGCATCGGCTATTTCTTTTAAGCGCTGGGCGTTAACCGCAGGGGCTTGGTTGGCTTCGGCGGCTTCAAAACGCAGACTGCACTCTACTTTGCCTCGCGCTAGGCGTGTGCGTAAGGCGTCGCGCAGCACCGGCTCCAGCTCGCGTAGAGCGTCGGGCAGGCGAAAGTGCGGTTCCAGATAGCGCTGATTCACCGAACGAATTTCCACCTGCAGGGTGCCAAACGGGGCGGCCTGCTCGGTGCGGGCAAAGGCGGTCATGCTGTGTACGTGGCGTGGGTTGGCCATTAAAGTTTCCTGTTCATCGCGCATTTAGGTCAGTCTAACCGATCTTGTGCTGGTAGATACGTCTGCCTTGAATAGGCCCATCAGTGGCGGCGTTGACGTGTACAATAGAGGGCTTTCCCACTGTTAAATTGATGTGAGGTGCTATGCGTCCTGATGTTGTTCGCCCTAGCGGTCGTGAAGCCGACCAGCTCCGTGAGATTCGCATAACCCGCGATTACACCCGCCATGCAGAAGGTTCGGTACTGGTCGAGTTTGGCGATACCAAGGTGCTGTGTAATGCGAGCGTAGAAGCGGGCGTACCACGCTGGCTGCGTGGCAAAAATCAGGGTTGGATTACCGCTGAGTACGGCATGTTGCCCCGTGCCACGCACACCCGCAGTGGCCGTGAAGCAACGCGTGGCAAGCAAGGTGGCCGGACGCTGGAAATTCAGCGCTTGATAGGCCGTAGCCTGCGCGCGTCAGTGAACTTGAAGAAGTTGGGTGAATTCACCATTACCGTGGATTGCGATGTGATCCAGGCCGACGGAGGCACTCGTACCGCGTCGATTACTGGTGGCTGTGTGGCGCTGGTGGATGCCATTCGCTACCTACAGCGCGAGAAGAAAATCAAAGGTGACCCCTTTAAACAGCTGGTTAGCGCGATTTCGGTGGGTATTTATAAAGGCGTGCCGGTACTAGATCTGGACTACCCGGAAGATAGCAAAGCTGACACCGATCTGAACGTAGTGATGACTGAAAGCGGCGAGCTGATTGAAGTCCAGGGGACTGCAGAATCGGGCGCGTTTAACCGTGCCGAGCTGAATGCGATGCTTGATCTCGCTGAGAAAGCGGGCTCTGAGCTACGCGAAAAACAGCGCGAAGCACTGGGTATTCGCGGCTAAGGCGTTACTTGGCGAATAGCTTACGCAAACAGGCCAGCTTTTAAGCTGGCCTGTTGCTGAGACGGGTAACGCGACGCGGGAAAGTGAGCGCTTACAGCGCTAAGTCATACTCAACGATCAGCGGTGCGAACTCGGAGAAGGTCGCATCGTAATCAATCCACGCGTCGACCACATGGCGACGGAAGTTGGGGCCGACCAGCTGATAGTCGATCCGCCAGCCTTCTTGGCGCTCACGGGGCACGTCTTGGTCGAGCTTTGGCCACCAGGTATATTCACCTGCGTCGCGATTAATTTCGCGGAAGGTGTCGATAAAGCCGGTTGGGCCAAGTACCTGATCCATCCAGGCACGCTCTTCAGGGCGGAAACCAGAGGTAAGCTGATTGTCCGACCAGTTGGCCAAATCAATGGTTTTATGGGCAACGTGCCAGGTACCGCAGATGATGTATTCGCGGCGTTTGCGCGACATCTTCGTCAGGTACTCTTGATACTGCTCCATAAACGCCTGTTTGGCTTTTTGATCACTTCCATCAGGCATCAAGAAGGTAGCGATGCTGAAGCGGTCATAATCCGCCTGCAGAAAGCGCCCTTCGTGATCGCACTGAGGGAACCCAAGACCGTACATAATCGCCTTGGGAATTTTGCGGCAATAAAGTGCCACACCGGAGAAACCATCTTCTTCCGCATCCAGAAAGTAGCCTTCGTAGCCTTCCGGATAGAGAATATAGTCGTCCAGTTCAAAGCTTTTTGCCTTGATGTTCTGCACGCAGATCACGTCGGCATCCTGCTGAGCCAGCCAGTCCAGGAAGCCACGGTCGACGGCATCACGTATACCATTGACATTGATGCTGGCAATTTTCATAAATCGTCCCTTTTGCGTCGCTGCTGTATGATACCCGACGTTTAGACGTTTGGGTAAATAGACAAACCAAATCTTGCTATTTAACCCCGTTTTATTGTTGCGTTTACTTAGATTCCTATTACTTACATTCCTATCGACAAGAGAAGACCACCGTGGCCACCACTCTACAACCCTATCAGCGCGATTTCATTGCCTTCGCTATTGAGCAGGGCGTGCTCAAGTTTGGCGAGTTCACGCTAAAGTCGGGGCGAGTAAGCCCTTACTTTTTTAATGCCGGCCTGTTTCAAACCGGCCGTGCCTTGGCCAAGCTAGGCCGATTTTACGCTCAAGCGATTGTCGATAGCGGCCTGCAGGCGGATGTGCTGTTTGGCCCAGCCTATAAAGGCATTCCCTTGGCAGCGGTCACCGCTGCGGCCTTAGCCGACCATCACGACCGCGATATGCCCTACGCGTTTAATCGTAAAGAAGCCAAAACCCATGGCGAAGGCGGCAATATTGTCGGCGCGCCACTGGCCGGCGATATTTTGATCATTGATGACGTCATTACGGCCGGTACGGCTATCCGTGAAGTGATGAGCCTGATTGAGCAAAGCGGTGCCCGCGCGGGCGGCGTTATTATCGCGCTAGACCGCCAAGAGCGCGGCCAGGGTGAGCAAAGCGCTATCCAGGAAGTCCAGGCTCAGTACGGTATGCCGGTTGTCAGTATTGTCACCTTAGAGCAAGTGCTTACTTACCTTGAAGAGCATGCTGGAGGCGAAATGCTGGCTTACGCCGAGGCCGTGCGCGCTTATCGCGACCGCTACGGCATCACGGGCTAGTCGCTGCATCTATCGCTCACTGCCTAATGCGCCAGCATAGCCTTGCTGGCGCCACGCCTCATAGCTGACGATGGCCACCGCATTGGAAAGGTTCAAACTACGGTTATTGGGCTGCATGGGGATGCGCAGCTTCTGTTCTTCAGGCAGCGCAGCGTGCACCTGGGGTGAAAGCCCTGCGGTTTCTGAACCGAACAGCAATACGTCACCCGGGGCGAAGGTCGCGTCACTGTGAGCACGGGTGCCTTTGGTAGTAATCGCCCATAGTGTGCGCCCCTGCATCGCCGCTTGAAACGCCGTAAAATCGGCATGGCGGGTAACATTGTTGAGATCGCGGTAATCCAGCCCGGCGCGCCGCAGCTTTTTCTCTTCGAGATCAAAGCCCAGCGGTTCAATTAAATGTAATCGGCAGCCATTGTTAGCCACCAGGCGCATAATGTTACCCGTGTTGGGTGCCATACGCGGTTCAAATAGCGCTACTTCAAACATTACCACCTGCCTATTATTAACTCATTGTGCGTTCGCCCAGCGCCGCTGATTGTAATGGAATTTGCCAAGAAACACTTGTAGAGGTCACCCTTAACCATGACGCCCCAACCGCCAAAGAGCATTCTTAGCCGCATCAAAGGGCTAAACCCGCGCCAGCAGGAAGCGGTGCGCTATATCGATGGCCCCTGTTTGGTCTTGGCGGGCGCCGGGTCTGGTAAAACCAGCGTTATTACCACCAAAATTGCCTATCTGGTGCAAGAGTGCGGCATGAGCGCGCGCAAAATAGCGGCGGTTACCTTTACCAATAAAGCCGCTAGGGAGATGAAAGAGCGCGTTGGGCAAATGCTGAAGGGCAAAGAGGGCCACGGGCTAACGGTATCGACGTTTCACAATCTGGGCCTGAATATTATCCGCGGCGAGCTGAAAACGCTGGGCTACAAGCCGGGCTTTTCGTTGTTCGACCCGGAAGATGCCAAAGCACTGCTGCGCGATTTGATGAACAAAGACGCTCAGGTAGACGCCGAGCAGATCAACGCTGTGCAAGCCAAAATATCCACGTGGAAGAATGATTTAGTGCTGCCCAGTGACGCGCTTTCGTTTGCCGCGGATGATGACGAGCACTTTGCCGCACGGGTTTATGAAGCTTATGTACGCCACTTGAAAGCCTATAACGCGGTGGATTTCGACGATCTGATTCTGCTGCCGGTGGTGCTCCTGCAACGCGACCCAGAGGCACTGGCCCGCTGGCGGAACAAAATCCACTACATGCTAGTGGATGAGTATCAGGACACTAACGTTTCCCAGTACCTGTTGGTGAAACTGCTGATGGCCGAGCGGGCGACCTTTACCGTGGTCGGCGATGACGACCAGTCGATCTACGCGTGGCGCGGCGCACGGCCTGAAAACCTAGTGACCCTTGGCGAAGACTTCCCACGCCTGAAAGTGGTTAAGCTGGAGCAGAATTACCGCTCGACCGGCACTATTTTGCGCGCGGCCAACACGTTAATTGCCAATAACCCGCACGTTTACGATAAAACCTTGTGGTCGGATATGGGCGATGGCGCGCCTATCCGGGTTATCGTCAACCGCCATGAAGAGGCGGAGTCCGAGCGGGTAGCCAGCGAAATGCTGACTCGGCGCATCAAAGAGAAGGCGGAATGGCGAGATTTTGCGGTGCTCTATCGGGGTAATTTTCAGGCACGTTTATTAGAGCTCAAGCTGCAGCATTACCAAATTCCCTACAAGCTTTCCGGTGGTACGTCGTTTTTCTCTCGCAACGAGATCAAGGACACCATGGCCTATCTGCGGCTGTTAATTAACCCCGCCGATGACAATGCCTTTTTACGCATTGTGAATGTTCCCCGCCGTGAAATCGGCCCCGGCACGCTAGAAAAGCTGGCCAACTATGCAACAGAACGCTCTATTTCGCTGTTTGCTGCCTGCCATGAGCTGGGATTAGAGCAAACGCTGCCGACTCGGGCCGTGGAGCGGCTTTCACGCTTTACGCACTTTATTGATGGTGTGCGCAAACGCATGGATCAAGACGATGCCATCGCGGCCATTCGCGACATGTTGCGCGATATGGATTACGAAGCCTGGCTGTACCAAAACGCCAGCGCCCCGACCGTCGCTGAACGGCGCATGGCCAACGTATGGATTTTGATTGATCAGCTAGAAAAGTCACTAAACCGCGACCCCGAAGATGCTGATGATTCCACGGCGACGGAAACCGATGGCGTCGAAGCTGCTATTTCGCGTTTAGTGCTTCGGGATATTCTTGAGCAACAGGCCGAAGAAGACGACTCCGATCGTGTGCAACTACTCACTATGCATGCCTCGAAAGGGCTGGAGTTTCCCCATGTGTATTTGATGGGCTTAGAGGAAGACTTGCTGCCCCACCGTAACGCTATTGAAATGGAGACGGTAGAAGAAGAGCGCCGCTTGGCTTATGTCGGCATCACCCGGGCAAGACGCACGCTAACACTCACGCTAGCCCGCCAGCGTAAAGCGTATGGTGAGCTGATGGACTGCCAGCCCAGCCGCTTTTTAGACGAACTGCCTGCTGATGATTTGGAGTGGGAGGGACGCGCCGATAAAGAAGATCCCGAGAAAAAGCAGGCGCGTGGCAAAGATGCCTTGGCAGGCATTCGCTCACTGTTAGGCTGAAGAAACAAATCATAAGCAAAAAAATATCCACAGGGGGTTTTAGCAACCCGCCTGTGGATACATCATTCAGCAACGGCAATAATTACTGTGCCTGAGACACCATGTAATCGACAACGGCCATGATCTCTTCGTCAGAGGCACTGCTACCACCGCGTGGTGGCATCACGCCTTTGCCGTTAAATACGCTTTGGTAGAGCGCATCGGTACCCTGCTCGATACGCGGGCCCCACGCTTCGGCATCGCCTAGCTTGGGCGCACCAGCGACACCGGCAGCATGGCAAGCCACACAGCCAGCACTGGCGTAAAGCGCTTCACCATCTAAACCGCTTCCACCACTTGAAGCTTCGTCTTCACTGGCAACTGCTTCTTCTTCACTAGCTGCAGCGTCAGTTGTCTCTTCACCGGCATCCTCTGTCACAGCCGTGTCGTCGCTGGCGCCCTCTTCAGTCACTTCAGCAGCCGCTTCTTCTTCACCGCCCCCTAGCTCGGGAACTTCCATGACAGGCTCAACCATGTAAGCCACCGCCGCTTCCATCTCTTCGTCGGAAAGGTTGGGGTTGCCGCCACGAGCAGGCATTGCACCAATACCGTTGATGGCATGCTCTAATAACGTGGCAAAGCCTTGCTCAGTACGTTCAGCCCATGCGGCTTCATCAGCACGCACCGGAGCGCCAGCAGCGCCGGTTTCGTGGCACGCCATACAGATATTGTTGTAAATACCTTCGCCATCGATCTCACCACCGCCACTAGCGGCGGCCGGTGCTGCTGCGGTACCACAGTCTTGGCCTTGCAAGCAAAGTTGACCTACCGGCGCTAGGCGCTCAGCGATTGCGTCACGTGCTGCGTCTTGGGCATAAGCACCGGATGTGCCTGCCATGACGCCTAGGGCCGCCAGCCCGCTCATGATCAGCTTAGATTTCACTCTCACCACCTCTTGAGTTTTGTCATAAAACGTTTTGTGCTTAACCCCTGCGCGCGGCAGCGACATCATCAACCTGCGGCAACCGAGACGCCAAGACGTGCATATCGCATTAGTATACCGAGAACGCTAAGCGTAAGAAAATGCTACTAAGCGCGGCAATTCAACCTATGCCGTACTCTGTGCTTTATTCAGCAGTTTAAAAAAGGTGCCAACGATCACCTAGTTAACACCAAGCCAGTAAACGCTGCTGAGCATAACGCGTAAACCCTGCCTGAGCATATACACGCTTTGCGGGGATATTCTGCGCATCAACGGTGAGCGTGATGTCACTGGCTCCCGCCTTGCTAGCCAACGCCTGCGCTTGTTGAATAATTGCCTTGCCCATTCCCCCGCCGCGCCACTCAGGCAACAGCCCCATCAACTGCAATGACCAGCGCTGGGTCGTATGGTTAGGCGCAAGTAATAGCACGCCGACGGTTTTCCCTTGATGCCGCACTTGATACCAGTGCTCTGGTGCCTGCGGCGCTTGGTCATAAAATCCAGCAAGCAAGGTGTCAATGGTGAGCGCTTCGCGAAGCCCTGGGCAGTCTAACGAGCCTTCACTAACGTTCGCTACCAGCGCCCGCTGTTGTGCGGGAGACAATTCAGCAAAGGGGCTTAGCGTTAGCAGGTTAGCGAGCGATTGAACGGTTTGGCACGGCCACATAAGGTGCTCCAGGGTGGCAAGTACCCGCATGTTGTGGGCGACTAGTGGCGTTTCCCAGTGGGTCACATCGTCAGATAACACCACATGACATAGCGCTATCGGCTGCTCGTTTACCCAGCCCTGCAAGGCTTTCAACAGCGCATCAGTTGCCGAATTAGGTTGCCTGGGCAGCCAAAGCTGAGCCGTTTGATTAGCCAATGGCTGTACCCAGGCGGCGGCTTCGATATGGCCCGCTTGGGTGGCTATCCAAAGGCCCTGCCAAACAGCGTCACAGCCAGCTTTTATCGTTGATAAGGCATGCTGTAATGCAGGCTGCTGCGTAGGATCATGCACCGCAGCTAAATGCAGTAATGCTTCACGCCGTTGTTCAGGTGGGCACTGCATTACTGCGCAGGCTAAGGAGCGGTGGCCGAAAGAAGAATGACGTGTCATGTTACGTTCCTGAGTAGCCCGCCGTGAATGAAAGGAGTCATCCATCGATATGCGCATTTTACTGGTTGAGGACGACCCTAGTTTGGCGTTGGGGATTCGTATGGCGCTGAAACCTGAGCACTATACGGTAGATCATTTAGCCGATGGCAATAACGCGCTTCATGCGCTTAAAAATGAACCCTTTGATGCGGTCATCCTAGACCTTGGTTTACCGACGATTGATGGAATGGAAGTGCTGCGCGCTATTCGGCAGCATGGCAGCCAACTGCCAATTTTGGTTCTGACCGCCCGCGATGCGATGGATAACCGTATTGAAGGATTGGATGCGGGTGCCGACGACTACCTCACTAAACCTTTCGAAGTAGCAGAATTAAAAGCGCGTCTGCGTGCTTTGTTGCGCCGTAGCCAAGGACAAGCCAGCGGCTTGCTCAGCTGTCGTGGGATTAGTTTGGATCCGCAGACCTTACAGGTGAGTTATCAACATCAAGTGATCACACTTTCGCGCCGTGAGCTAACGCTACTGCAGGAGTTTATGAGCCACCCAGGCCGTGTGTTCACCCGCGATACCTTAACGCGATTAGTCTACGGTTGGGAGGAGGATGTCGAAAGCAACGCTATCGAAGTGCATATCCACCATTTACGGCGAAAGCTGTTTCCTGAGGTCATCCGCACTGTGAGAGGGATCGGCTATGTCATGGATAAATCGTGATGATTAAATGGCACCAGGCAAGCCTATGAACTCTATTCGTCAGCGCACCTTGGGGCTTGCGCTGCTTGTGTTTGGCGCGAGCATGCTAGTGATTGGCTTTATTAGCTATCGCTATGCTGCCCATGAGATTGAAGAACTTCATGATGCCAGCCTGGCACAAAATGCCCGTTTGCTAGAAGGGCTTCTACAGGCACCACTGCCTGATAGCGACCGTACGCTTTTATTAAATAGCGTGGAAGGCGCGCTGCTACGTGCCGAGCAATCCGATAACCGTTTTGCAGGCCATCGCTATGAAACCAAGCTGGCGTTTCAGCTTTGGGAAGGCGACCGCCTTTTGCTGCGTTCCGCCAGCGCCCCCGACACGCCGCTTACCCAGCAACCACCGGGTTATTCAACGCTGTCGGTGAATCAGCATGACTGGCGCATTTACGTCCTGGAAATTACTGGCACAGACAAACGCGTGGTGGTGGGCGAGCGCGAGGACGCGCGTGGTGAACTGATCAGTGCAGTGGCACTACGCACCTTATTACCTGATCTTATTGGCCTACCGTTACTGACACTATTACTCTGGTGGTCGATCGGCTGGGGGCTCGCTCCTTTATCGCGAATGGCAGAGCAAATCCGCACCCGCGATCCCCACCACCTAAAACCGCTGACACTTCATCCTCTTCCCCTAGAGCTGGAGACCATTTCTGGCGCCATAAACCGGCTGTTGGAACGGCTACGCCAACTGCGTATTCGCGAAAAGCGCTTTATTGCCGATGCGGCCCACGAGCTACGCACCCCCTTGGCAGTACTTGATTTGCATGCGCAAAATGCGCTCACTGCTGATAACGCCGATGACCGAGAGGAAGCCCTGCACCACTTACGCAGCGGCGTAGCCCGTTCAACGCGGCTAGTCTCTCAGCTATTAACCCTGGCACGCCTAGACCCCGAAGAAGAACCGTTACCCGAGTATCGCTGTTCCGATGTCTTACATGAAACGCGCGAAACGTTGGCAAAGCTCTCTCCGCTAGCCGCAGAGCGACATCAACAGCTGTTACTGGATGCGGATGACTCAGCTAACTGGGCAATAGAAGAAGAACCCGGCGCTATCGAAACACTGGTACAAAATCTGGTGGGTAACGCCATTCAACACTCGCCTGTGCAAGGTGCTATCACGGTCACGCTTGAGGCATCGGCGGCAGACGTTATCGTCACTGTTGATGATCAAGGACCCGGTATCCCTACAGCGCAACGCAGCCGGGTGATGGAGCGCTTCCAACGTGCAGGGACTAGTGCTGGTGCGGGATTGGGGCTATCGATTGTCGAGCGCTTGGTCAAACGCCATCAAGGCGTCTTACAGCTCGATCATGCCCCTAGCGGCGGGCTTCGCGTGCGAGTAACCTTGGGCAGGCACGCCCTAACACAGCGTCAGCCAAAAAATAATCGGCCATAAGAGAGCTGTTAAGATTCCCATAAGAATTCCGTGCAAGTGTGAAAGTACAAGATAGGCAATGCCATTAACGACCTATCTATTCACATAACGGAGATTCCCTGAATGAATATGCTCGTCCACTCCCCCAAACCACTGATCCAGTTTGGTGAAACGCCACTGCTTATTACGCCAACAGCAAAACAGTTAACACCTGAAAGCCCTGCGTTATCAGTGCTAACAGATTTTACTCAAGTCACGCCTCAGTCAGTGTCCGCTGATACGCCCATCGACGATGCCCATTTAAAAATGCGCCATGGCGGTGTTCGCCTATTGTTTGTTCTCGACAAAGCAAACCACTGCATTGGCGTGCTCACCGCCAAAGAAGTCATTGGAACACGGCGCATTAACTTGGCGATGCAGCAGAGAAACCTTGATCGTACGGAAATTACAGCCGATATGATTATGACGCCCTGGCAAAAACTTAGTGCGATGCCCTTTGAGCAACTTAACTCATTAACGATTGAAGACCTTGTGCTTTCCATGGAGCGTTTTACAGAACAGCACTTGTTGATTACTGAGCATAAACAAAATCAACCATTAAGCGTACGCGGTATTATCTCTGCCACCGATATACAACACGCCATGGGCAATAAAACCGCGATGCAGGTCACCTCTTCAGCAGTGCCAACGGCCAGTAGCTTTGCCGATATTTGCAAAGTCATTACCGGGCACGATTTATAGTCTCGAAGACAAACTGGCCAAGTCTACCGCTAGCCTTTACCAAAACGCCCCTTATCAACTGATAAGGGGCGTTTGTTTTACCTATCTGAATTAGCCGCTAATTTAAAACAGCGCTGCATTAACCCATAGATGAACCATAATACTGGCGGCATAGCCCAGCAAAATAGCGGGTGCCCAGCGTATGTGCCCCATAAAGGTATAAATACCCCGTGCTTGGCCCATTAACGCCACACCCGCAGCCGACCCCATCGAAAGCAGACTGCCGCCCACACCGGCGGTTAAGGTAATCAGCAGCCAATTACCTTCCGACATATCCGGTGCCATGGAAAGTACCGCAAACATCACTGGGATGTTATCAACGACCGCTGAAATCATCCCCAACACCACGTTGGCCCACACCGGGTTCCAGCTACCGTAAAGGGTTTCTGACAATAGACTTAAATAGCCCATGAAACCCAGGCCGCCAACACACATTACGACCCCATAGAAGAATAACAACGTGTCCCACTCTGAGCGGGCAATACGGCTGAAGATATCAAAAGGAACGACACTTCCCAGTTGCTCCAGCTTCTTCCAGTCGCCGCGACGTGAGTAACGCTCACGCTTGCGCTCCAGGGAGCGTGGCAGGCTGCGGCGTAAGTAGTAACCAAAGAATTGCAGTAGGCCAAGGCCAAACATCATGCCCATCGCCGGGGGCAAATAAAGCACCGAGTGACACAGCACTGAGATCGCCACAGTAATCAAAAACAGTACGATAATTCGCCGCGCACCACGTTTGAGCCAGACATTCTCTTTGAGCGATGCAGGCTGGCGATTAACGATGAAGAAATTCATGATCACCGCAGGCACCATAAAGTTGACGATGGCAGGCATCAATAGTGCAAAGAAACCACCAAACGGTACCTGACCCGCCTGCCACACCATCAACGTGGTGATATCACCAAACGGGCTGAACGCGCCGCCTGCGTTTGATGCTACCACTACGTTGACACAGCACAGACTAATAAACTTTTTATCACCTTCGGCCACCTTCAACACAACCGCGCACATCAACATAGCCGTGGTCATGTTGTTGGCAATGGCAGAAATACCAAAGGCAAGACAGCCCGTAATCCAAAACAGGCTACGGTAACTAAAGCCTTTGCGAACAAGCCATGCCCGCAGGGCATCAAAGATACGGCGCTCTTCCATGGCGTTGATATAGGTCATCGCTACCAGTAAGAACAGTAATAACTCGGTGTACTCAAGCAGCGTTTCTTTAAAAGCAGCTTCCGCTTCATGAGGCATGCCCGCTTGTACATAGACCCACGCCACCAGGGCCCAGATAAGCCCAGCGGCTACCAGGACTGGTTTAGATTTGCGCATATGAATCAATTCTTCGCTCATTACCAAGGCATAGGCAAGAACGAAGATGACAACAGAGGCAATACCTGCAAACGAAGCGGTAAGATCTAAAGAACCAGAAGAGGCATAGGAGAGGGTGGGAAAAGCAAACAAACATAGCGCGATCAACAACCAAGCAAACCGGCAAGTAGACTGCCGCATTGCAAGGACGTTAGGTGGTTTCATAGTAAAGTGATCCTGGCAGGGTTAAGAAAGACCGCCACGATGATAAGCACACTAATTACGTGCTGCAACGCAGCGATCAAGGTAAAGATGCGGCAAATAGCCGCATCTTGTAAAGCACTGTTAGAAGCTCACAATTCAGTTAGAAAATAACCTAGTTAGCTTTTTTTAACGGGGCGCGGCCACCCCGCTTTTTCTAGTTGCTTGCTGCGAGTAACCGCCAACGCATGCTCCGCTACATCTTTGCAAATGGTTGAGCCCGCACCAATAGTCGCTCCTTTACCCACCGTCACTGGTGCCACTAAGGCGCTGTTAGAACCTATAAAGGCGTTATCACCAATGTCGGTGCGATGTTTATTTACACCGTCATAATTACACGTAATGGTGCCTGCACCAACATTCACATCACGACCTAAATGGGCATCACCAACATAGCTTAAGTGATTGATTTTACTTCCTTCACCAACATCAGCATTCTTGGTTTCAACAAAGTTTCCTACCTTGGCTTTGACTGCTAGGCGTGTGCCAGGGCGTAGCCGTGCAAAGGGGCCAACTTGGTTCAAACCAGCAGCGACGGTTGTGTCGATCACACTATGGCTGTCGATAACGCTTTCAGCGCCAATCGTGCTGTTTTTAATCACGCAGTAAGGTCCAACCCGCACCCCTTCACCCAGCTCTACGTCACCTTCAAACACGCAGCCCACGTCGATAAACACATCATGACCACAGGTGAGCTTACCGCGTATATCAATTCTTTCCGGGTCGGCCAATGCAACGCCTTGGGCCATTAACGTCTCAGCTTGCTGCAGTTGATAAGCGCGCTCTAAACGAGCCATTTGTGAACGGTTATTCACGCCTTCAACTTCTACTGCACTGGCTGGCTGGGCAGTACACACTTTGATGCCTTCATTTGCCGCCATCGCAATCACATCAGTCAAGTAGTACTCGCCCTGGGCATTTTCGGCAGACAGCTGTGGTAGCCACCGTTTAAGCTGACCACTGGTCATCGCCATGATGCCGGTATTGCATTCGGTAATGGCTAGCTGGTCGGCACTGGCATCTTTTTGCTCAATAATGGCCACTGCCTCACCGTCATCATTACGAACAATACGTCCGTAACCAGACGGATCTTCCAACGTAACGGTCAGTAGCCCCATGTGCTGCTCATCAACTTGGCTAAGAAGTGCCATCAGTGATTCACGGCGGATCATAGGCACATCACCATACAGAACCAACACGTTTCCATTACCTAATTGAGACTGCGCTTGGGCAACCGCATGGCCGGTACCTTTTTGCTCTTCCTGAACCGCAAACGTTACATTGCTCTCTGCTAGCGCTTCGCGTAGTTGGTCAGCACCATGGCCAATCACGACATGCGTGCGAGTAGGCGTAAGGCCATTGGCAGTATCTAACACATGTTGCACCATAGATTTGCCTGCCAGCGTATGCAGCACTTTTGGTGTTTGTGAGCGCATACGTGTGCCTTTTCCAGCGGCAAGGATAACGACATCAAGGTCTTGCATTTTAGTCACCTGTAACGGTTTAGCGGTTGGCGGCGGGAGCTTCCCAGGCTTCAATACCCAGTTCATCTATAAGCGCTTCATCGAAGTATTCCACGAAGGCGGGACTGGCCACGCTTCGCCAATGATCGTTCTCTTTCACTAACATCAATACATTGAGGTTATTCTCAATTGCCATCTGCATCCCTTCTTCGCTACCTGCGACTGAGATAGCTGTGGACCACGCATCGGCCCATGCATTAGAGGGGTGAAAAATAGATACGGACGCTAACTGATGCTTAACCGGCCGACCGGTGCGAGGATCGATAGTATGGGAAAAACGCTCTCCATCTACTTCAAAATAGTTGCGATAATCCCCAGATGTTGCAACCGACATATTTTCAAGAGGAATAACATGCTGTGCTTCTGGTACGCCGTTATGTGGTACTTCAATTCCGACACGCCAAGGACTTTGCTCTTCTAAATCACGGTATCCACGGGCAATTAATTCGCCACCAAGATTGACGAGATAGTTTTCAATCCCCTGTTGGTCCAGATATGCCCCAACGCGGTCAGTGCCATGCCCCTTAGCCACACCCGACAAATCAGCAAATACATCGCGCGAGCGCCGCGCCTGCATAAGCTGAGTATCGATTTCAACTGCATCATAGCCAATCGTGGCCATGCGTTCGCTAAGCTCCGCGTCTGAAGGCACCTCCTCCGGGCGTGCCTCAGGGCCAAAACTCCATAAATTGACCACATCGCCAACGGTAATATCAAACGCGCCGTTGCTTGCTTCTGATACCGAATGGCTAATCGCAAGCACTTCAATTAACTCGTTAGAAAGCGGTTGCCATTCATTAAGGGGAGCATCATTAAAGACCACAAGCTCGGCGTCATCGCGGTAAGTCGACATCGCTTGATCAACGTCGTTGAGTTCCGCTAGGAAGCCTTCTTCCAGTGCATTCGCCTCGCCTTGGGTTAGCGGGTCCGCAATGGTGACTTGATAAAACGTCCCAAAAATACCGCCTTCAAAGCGAACAGGGGTATCTAAAGGCCGATCATTTTCTGAACACCCCATTAATGCCCCAGCAGCAATGAGCAATAATCCCGAACATTTTAACCACCGAGAATTAATCTTCATTTTATTTTTCCTTGAATAAAACGCACTGGGTTAACAATGGAAAACCTCTATCGCTGAAAGAACTAGAAGTGGAAAAACCATAGCAACCAAGCCCCAAACAGCACCCGATACACCACAAATGGCTGCATGCCCAGCTTTTTAATCACAACCAGGAAGTAGTGGATACACACATAGGCGCTAATGCCCGAGAGTAAAGTACCTACCAGCATGGCCGGTATATCGATAAGCTGAGGGTCTTTCAGTAAGTTTATTGCCTCAAGGCCACCTGCCAGCACAATGACAGGAATTGACAGTAGAAATGAAAACCGTGCTGCGCCCTCTCGGCTCATCCCCACCATTAATGCCGCCGTAATGGTGATGCCTGAGCGCGAGGTACCAGGAATAAGTGCCAATACTTGAGCGCCACCAATGATGAGCACATCTTTTAACGTCATCTGGTATTCGCTACGCGTGCCGCGTTTTTTCCAGTCTGCGTAACCAAGTAGCAGACCAAAAACAATCAAACTGGCACCAATGATTAGCGTAGAGCGCATATAACCTGAGATCACATCGTGAAGCAAAAAACCGACGATACACACTGGCAACGTGGCAATAACGACCCAAAACGCCAACATGGCATCATCATTAACCGCTTGGCCGCGAAGTGCGGCCAAGCTGCTAGCGATCATTCTGCCAATTTCATGCCTAAAATAGATCACAACAGCGCTTAAACTGCCAAGATGCAGCGCCACATCGAAGGCAAGGCCCTGATCTTCCCAGGCAGTCAAAACAGGTACCAATATAAGGTGGGCTGAACTCGATATAGGTAAAAACTCGGTGAGCCCCTGAACTACCGCTAACACAACTACCTGTAACCAATCCATGGGTTATCCTGTGCTTAACTATTAATGATATTTATGTGCTTTGTGACATTCATGCGCTCGCAATGGCGCTAAGGATACACATCCCTTAATTCATTGTCCGCATTCAGCATACGAGCAAATTCACAAGAAGGTATAGCGCTAAGGCACTGTGCGCTACAATAGACATCTATTGGAAGTATGTGCCCCAGCAAGGTCCCTCATGACTCAGACCGTAGAATCGCCAGTGGTTCCCAAGCATGAGCTAGATAGCCGAGAGGCCAAGCGTGTTACTTATATTGGCGCTTGGCTGGATGGCTTGTTGAGCATTGTTAAAGTCGTGGTCGGCTTTTGGGTGGGCTCGGCGGCGCTGATTGCCGATGGTATCCATTCACTTTCAGATCTTGTGACCGACGGTTTTGTGCTAGCAGCTATCCACTACGGCCGCCAGGAACCAGACGATGATCATCATTACGGTCATGGCCGTATCGAAACCCTAACGACGCTACTGCTGGGTAGCGTACTGATATTTGTGGCAGGTGGTATCGCCTGGTCTAGCCTTGATCGTTTGTTTAGTGGTACTGAGGTTAGTGCCCCTGGCATGGTGGCTATTGTCATTACAATCATTGCCTTGTTCAGTAAAGAGTGGATTTTTCGCTATACCATGCGCGTTGCTAAACGCGTTAAATCTAAGCTATTGGAAGCAAACGCCTGGCATTCCCGCAGCGATGCACTCTCCACCGCAGTAGTATTGGTTGCATTAATTGGCGCACAGTTTGGTTTGGGCTGGCTAGACGCTGTTGCCGCTATCATTGTTGGCTTATTAGTTGGCAAAGTAGGTTGGGATTTACTCTGGGAGTCAGCAAGAGAACTAGTGGATACCGCGCTACCTGAAAGCGTTCAACGACAAATGCATAATGTTGCTCAAAGCGTCCCAGGGGTAGACAGTGTTCATGACTTACGCACCCGCCAGTCTGCAGGCTGGGTCATGGTCGACTTACATGTGGTGGTCGGGCCAAAAATCACTGTGTCTGAAGCCCATGAAATCGGCAACGAAGTAAGTCGACGTTTACGGCATGAGTTTCCATTGCTCACCGATGTTATTTTTCACGTTGACCCCGAAGATGATGCCGGAGAAGGAGATCCCAGCCGTCTCCCCGGCCTCCCGCTGCGGCCCGAAGTGGAAGCCGCACTGAACGAGCGCTGGTATATGCATCCTGTCTGGCGCACATTAACCGAGCTGCAACTCCACTATTTAGACGATAAAGTGTCGGTATCGCTGATTATTGGCGATTCCGTACACCAGCCCCCCCAGTGCTTAGCCAGCCAACTAAAGGCGCTCGCCAGCGATATTGAGTGGCTGGGCCACGTGGAAGTTATGTTTATTACCCGCGCTGCCAGCAGTGCCATGCGTTAAAACTGTCTAAGTTAAAACTGGCTGCCTAAAAACAAGCTATACGTTTGTTAATATGGCGGTGGCAATAGTGAAGTAAATCAATACTCCAGAGGCGTCAATTAACGTTGTCACCAATGGGGCTGAAGCAGTAGCAGGATCGACCTTAAAGCGCTCTAGTACAAACGGTAGGCACATGCCGATCATGCTACCAAACAGAACAATGGTCACCATGCTTAATGCCACGATGATAGCGACTGCTTCACCGCCACGAAAAATCCCTATAGGTGCTACTGCAATTGCCATGGTGATGCCCAGCGAGCCAGCTACCAGCAGTTCACGGCCTAACATCTTACTCCAGTCTTTCACACCAATATCGCCAGTCGCCATACCGCGTACCATCAACGTGGCTGCCTGAGCCCCCGCGTTACCTCCACTACCAATCAGCAACGGCAGGAAAAACACCAGCGCAACTTGGGCTGCAATCGTGTCCTCAAAGTAGGCAATGCCAGCTCCTGAAAAAAGATTGGCAAATACCAGCAGTACCAGCCAGGTAACACGCTTGCGGTAAAGGCTCCACAGCGGAACACGGCTAACACCATCCTCTAACTGGCCGATAGACATCCCTTTATGAATATCCTCGGTAGCTTCCGACTCGGCAACGTCCATGGCGTCATCGTGGGTGACGATGCCTACCATACGGCCATCTGCATCCAACACAGGCAATGCCAGCAGATCATAGCGAGCCACAATGCGCGCCACCTCTTCTTGCTCTTCATCGACCGGTGCACTGATAACGTCTTTAATCATAATGTCGTCAACTAACGCACCAGGACGAGCCACCATCAGTTGGCGCAGTGACATAGTCCCTATTAACTGGCCATTACTGTCGAGCACATAAAGCTGATACACCGTTTCCGCATCGGGGGCCGTTTGGCGAACCCGCATCATGGCTTGAGACACCGTCATGCCACTGGCTATGGCGACATAGTCAGAGGTCATGATGGCGCCTGCCGTGCCTTCTTCGTAGCTTGCTAGGCGTTTAAGATCTTCACGTTCTTGGTGGGCCATACGACGCAACAACGCTTCGCGACGGTCCTCACCAAGCAGATTAAACAGATCCGCTCGCTCATCAGACCCCATCTCTTCTAGTAGCTTAAGCACTTGGGTATCAGACAGCTTACCAACTACCTCAAGCTGGCTTTCTCCTGGTAAATAACCCAAGACATTAGCAGCGCGCTCGGCAGACAGAATATCCAACAGACAAAGTGCCGCAGGCAACTCCTCATCGTCTTCAATCATCTCCTCAAGCACTTCACCGATATCCGCCGAGCGGGTTTCGGCCAAACGCAAAGATAGTACTGATTTACTAGGCGCTTCCTTGGCCAACTCGTCGAGCAGTTCGGTTTTTAATTCCTGCAAGGCTTCATCGTTCAATGACATCGCTATCTCCCTTTGTGCAGACGCATATTGTGCAGGTGAAGTGTTACAGACGAGCATCCCTACGCTGAATGCGTTTTCTCATAGTACCAGACAAAAAAAACGCTCCTTAAACCCTTTCGGGTTCAAGGAGCGCTTTATGCACGCTAGCGCGTGTCTTAGCCTTTACCCGCCTTTTTGCGCAGCTGCTGAATCGTTCGCAGCTGTGCAACGGCTTCGGCAAGTTCAGCGGCAGCACGGGTATAATCCAGCTCCGATGACTTTTCATTAAAGGCTTTCAACGCCTGCTGACGCGCTTCTTCAGCAGCGGCCTCGTCGAGGTCACTAGCACGCGTCGCTGCATCTGCCAGGATCGTAACAGTGGTGGGCTGTACTTCCATAAAGCCACCCGTGACAAAGAAGTGCTCTTCCTTGCCACCATCGTGGATCACGCGAACCGGGCCCGGTTGAAGCTCGGTCAGCAGCGGGGTGTGCCCCGGCAAAATGCCGAGGTCACCCATAATCCCTGCAGCTACCACCATCTCGACAGTACCTGAGAAGATGGAATCTTCAGCGCTGACGATATTGCAAGTGAAGCTATTCGCCATAGCGAATCCCCCTAATGGACGGGATTACTTCTTCATCTGGTTGGCTTTTTCGACAGCTTCGTCGATGGAGCCTACCATGTAGAAGGCCTGTTCCGGCAGGTTGTCGTACTCGCCCGCGAGGATGCCCTGGAAGCCACGAATCGTATCTTTCAAAGAAACATACTTACCGGGCGAACCAGTGAATACCTCAGCGACGAAGAACGGCTGCGACAGGAAGCGCTGGATTTTACGCGCACGAGATACAGCCAACTTATCTTCATCAGATAATTCGTCCATACCCAAAATCGCGATGATATCCTTCAGCTCTTTGTAACGCTGCAGAACGTTCTGTACACCACGTGCTACATTGTAGTGCTCTTCACCAACGACCAGCGGATCTAGCTGACGCGACGTAGAGTCCAGCGGATCAATCGCAGGATAAATACCAAGCTCTGCAATTGAACGTGCCAATACAACAGTGGCGTCCAAGTGCGAGAAGGTCGTCGCCGGCGATGGGTCAGTCAAGTCATCCGCAGGTACGTAAACGGCCTGTACAGACGTGATAGAGCCCGTTTTAGTAGAGGTGATACGCTCTTGTAGAACGCCCATCTCTTCAGCCAGCGTCGGCTGATAACCTACCGCAGATGGCATACGACCCAACAGAGCAGATACTTCAGTACCCGCCAGGGTGTAACGATAGATGTTATCGACGAACAGCAGAACGTCGCGGCCTTCATCACGGAATTTCTCAGCGATGGTTAGACCGGTGAGTGCAACACGCAGACGGTTGCCGGGCGGCTCATTCATCTGACCGTAAACCAGCGATACCTTGTCGATAACGTTGGACTCAGTCATTTCGTGATAGAAGTCGTTACCCTCACGCGTACGCTCACCTACACCGGCGAATACAGAATAGCCGCTGTGTTCGGTAGCGATGTTGCGGATAAGCTCCATCATGTTAACGGTTTTACCAACACCCGCACCGCCGAATAGACCAACTTTACCGCCCTTAGCGAACGGGCAAACGAGGTCGATAACCTTGATACCGGTTTCCAACAGCTCATTGGAAGCTGCTTGGTCAGCGTAGCTTGGTGCTTTACGGTGGATTGGCATGCGTTCTTGCTCGCCAATCGGGCCAGCTTCATCAATCGGCTCACCGAGCACGTTCATGATGCGACCTAGCGTTTCCTTACCAACGGGTACGGAAATCGCGGTACCTGTGTCGGTCACGTCCAAGCCACGTTTCAAGCCCTCAGTAGAGCCCATGGCAATGGTGCGCACCACGCCGTCGCCCAGCTGTTGCTGGACTTCGAGGATGGTCTCAGCATTAGAGACCTTCAGCGCGTCGTAGACCTTGGGCACAGAGTCCCGCGGAAACTCTACGTCAATCACCGCGCCGATGATTTGTACGATACGTCCGCTCATCTTGGTTCCTCTCAAAAACCTGCAAATGAAACCTGTCTGCCGGGAGCTACCTTTGCGATAGCTAGCTCCCTAGGCGTTATACGGCAGAAGCGCCGCCGACGATCTCGGAAATTTCCTGGGTGATGGCGGCCTGACGGGCCTTGTTGTATACCATCTCCAGATCGTCGATCAGGTTGCCCGCGTTATCAGTGGCACTCTTCATAGCGATCATTCGGGCGGCCTGTTCGCACGCACCGTTTTCGACTACCGCCTGATACACCTGTGATTCGATGAATCGAACCAACAGGCTGTCTAGCAACGCCTTGGCATCCGGTTCATACAGGTAGTCCCAGCTTCCGGGACGGGCGTTTTCTTCGTCATGCTTCGCGTCTTCGCCCATATCGGACGACAACGGAAGAAGCTGACGTACGACGGGCCGCTGCGTCATGGTGTTAACAAATTCGTTATACACCACAAACAAGCGGTCAATACGTCCTGCGTCGTACGCTTCTAACATGACCTTTATACTACCGATCAGTCCTTCGACAGTCGGCGACTCTCCTAATCCGCTCTTGGCAGCAACCAGGTTGCCTCCATAGTTGCGGAAAAAGGCGCCGGCTTTAGAGCCGAGGGCGCAGAAGTCTAGCTCAGCGTCTTGCTGTTTCCAGGCAACGGCATCTTTCACCACTGCCTTAAACAGGTTGACGTTTAAGCCACCACACAGACCGCGGTCAGTAGATACCACAATGTAACCAACGCGCTTCACCTCACTCCGCTCGACCATGTAGTCGTGCTTGTATTCGGGGTTTGCGTCAGCAATGTGGCCTACCACATTACGAATCTGCTTGGCATACGGCTGGCCAGCCTTCATCAGATCTTGTGCTTTACGCATTTTAGATGCAGCTACCATTTCCATGGCGCTGGTAATCTTCTGCGTATTTTTAATGCTCCCGATCTGGGTGCGTATCTCTTTTGCAGCTGCCATAGCGATCTACCCTTCGTTCGTGGCTCTCAGAAAGCATGCAAGCCCGCCCGCAGGCGGGCCGGACATTACCAGCTCTGAGTCGCCTTGAACTTCTCGAGACCTGACTTCAAGCCGTCCTGAATCTCGCCGTTGTAGTCGCCGGTCTGGTTGATCTTATCGAGCAGATCGTTGTGCTCAGACTTCATGTAATCGTGCAGAGCACGTTCGAAGTCCAGCACTTTATCGACGCTCACATCATCCAGGTGACCTTCGTTAGCGGCGTACAGAGACAGCGCCATTTCCGCCACTGACATCGGCGAGTACTGCTTTTGCTTCATCAGTTCGGTAACGCGTTGACCATGCTCAAGCTGCTTACGGGTCGCTTCATCAAGATCAGAAGCAAACTGCGAGAACGCCGCTAGCTCACGGTACTGAGCCAAGGCTAGACGAACACCGCCACCCAGCTTCTTGATAATTTTGGTCTGCGCAGCACCACCAACACGAGAAACCGATAGACCAGCGTTAATCGCCGGACGAATACCGGAGTTAAACAGGTTGGTTTCCAAGAAAATCTGACCATCGGTGATCGAGATAACGTTGGTCGGAACGAACGCAGAAACGTCTCCACCTTGGGTTTCGATAATCGGCAGTGCGGTCAAAGAACCGGTTTTGCCTTTTACTTCACCGTTAGTAAACTTCTCAACGTAATCAGCATTAACGCGCGCAGCGCGCTCTAGCAGACGTGAGTGGAGATAGAAAACGTCACCAGGATAGGCTTCACGACCCGGCGGACGACGCAGCAGTAGTGATACCTGACGGTAAGCCACAGCCTGCTTGGAAAGATCGTCATAAACGATCAGTGCGTCTTCACCACGGTCACGGAAGTACTCACCCATGGTGCAACCAGAATAAGCGGCCAAGAACTGCATCGGTGCCGGATCAGCAGCGCCAGCAGCGACAATAATGGTGTGTTCCAGAGCGCCGTGTTCTTCTAACTTGCGCACCACGTTAGCAATGGTCGACTGCTTCTGACCAATCGCCACGTAAACACAAGTAACGCCTTTGCCTTTCTGGTTGATGATCGCATCGATAGCAATGGCAGACTTACCAATCTGACGGTCACCGATGATCAGCTCACGCTGACCACGACCGATTGGCACCATGGCGTCGATGGACTTCAAACCTGTTTGGATCGGCTCGTCAACGGACTGACGGGTAATAACGCCAGGCGCTACTTTTTCTACCGCATCAGTCATTTTGGCGTTGATATCGCCTTTGCCGTCGATGGCATTACCCAACGCATCGACCACACGACCTACCAGCTCAGGGCCTACCGGCACTTCTAGGATACGACCCGTACACTGAGCGGTCATGCCTTCTTGAAGTTGCAGGTAGTCACCCAAGACAACGGCACCAACGGAGTCACGCTCCAGGTTCAGTACCATGCCAAAAATGCTGTTAGGGAATTCAATCATTTCACCAAACATCGCGTCTTCGAGGCCGTGAATTTTCACGATACCGTCGGAAACGCTGACGATGGTGCCCTGATTACGGGCTTCGGATGCGACGTCAAGCTTCTCAATTCGCTGCTTGATGATGTCGCTGATCTCGGAAGGATTCAGTTGCTGCATGCCATGTCCCTCAGACTCAAGCGGTCAGCGCTTCGGAAAGGCGGTTCAATCGACCACGTACCGAACCGTCAATAACGGTATCGCCGGCACGTAGGATGACACCACCAATAAGCGTCTTGTCCACTTGAGTAGTAATGGAGATTTCGCGATTCAGACGTTTCTTAAGCGCGTTCGCTAGCTTGGTCTGCTGTGCGGCAGTCAGCTTATAAGCTGACGTCACCGTCACATCAACACGCTGTTCATGTTCGGCACGTAAGTACTCGAACTGTTCAGCAATGAAGGGCAGTGCTAACAAACGACCTTGGTCAGCCAGGGTATCCAAAAACCGCGACAGGTCTTCCTGCTTTTCGGGCAACATATCCGAAAGCAGCGCTACCTTTTTGTCGTTTTCAAGTTTTGGACTACCCAACAGACGACGTAGATCGCTGTCAGCTACCGCAGCGCTTAAAAAACCAAGCGCTTGGGTCCAGCTATCAAGCGCCTTATGATCACGCGCGTATTCAAACGCCGCCTTAGCGTAAGGACGAGCGACGGTAAGTAATTCCGCCATGGGTCACCTCCTTACAGTTCAGCAGCAAGCTCATCAAGTAACTTGCGATGTGCTTTCTCGTCGACCGAAGCTTCTAGCACACGCTCGGCACCAATAATGGCAAGATGAGAAACTTGGGCACGAAGCTCGTCTTTTGCACGATTAACTTCTTGCTCAATTTCAGAACGTGCACTAACCATGAGGCGTTCGCCTTCGGCGCGGGCCTGTTCGCGTGCTTCTTCAACCATTTGAGCAGAGCGCTTATTGGCTTGCTCGAGGATTTGAGAAGCCTGCTCCTTGCTTTCACGCAGCGTTTGCTCTGCACGTTCTTGAGCAAGCTCAAGATCGCGAGTAGCACGGCTGGCTGCGTCTAAGCCATCAGCAATTTTCTTTTGACGCTCGTGAAGCGCGTTGCTGATCGGAGGCCACACATACTTTATGCAAAACCAGACAAAGATCGCGAAGGCGATCGTCTGCCCGATAAGCGTCATGTTGAT
Source organism: Halomonas sp. 3F2F (assembly GCF_014897805.1). Lineage (NCBI taxonomy): Bacteria > Pseudomonadati > Pseudomonadota > Gammaproteobacteria > Oceanospirillales > Halomonadaceae > Halomonas > Halomonas sp. 3F2F. The sequence continues at coordinate 68,819 of NZ_JABUZE010000079.1, read as the reverse complement.
ATTCACAGGGATGTACCTCTGACAAGTTCGTGGCGACCGGAGTGAAACAAAACCGAGCGGGACTGCCGCCCGGCTAAGCTGTCATTAACCGGCAACAACGAAGATCAGGTACATCGCGATACCAACACCGATCATCGGTACAGCATCCAGCAGACCAGCCATTAGGAAGGTTTTGGTTTGAAGTTGGTCACCAAGCTCCGGCTGACGAGCCGTAGATTCGATCAATTTGCCACCGAGGATAGCGAAACCGATACCGGTGCCCAGAGCGCCTAAGCCGATCATGATGGAGGCAGCAATGTAGATTAGTTCCATGGTAATGCTCCTAGTTTTTCAAGTTAAAGGTCAAGGTTGAGGGTTGATGTTAAGGGTTAATCTCTAACAAGCAGCACGTCTTAGTGATGCTCGTGCGCAGCGCTTAAATACACCACTGACAATACGGTAAAAATGAATGCCTGAAGAACGACAATCAAGATATGGAAAATCGCCCACGGCACGTCGAGTACCCAGATCGCCCAGAACGGCAGCATAGCAATCAAGATAAAAATAACTTCACCGGCAAACATGTTGCCGAAAAGACGCATCGCCAAACTGAACGGTTTAACAAGTAGGGCAACGATTTCAAGCAGCAAATTGAAAGGAATCAAGGCCCAATGGTTGAAAGGTGTCAATGAAAGCTCTTTGGCAAAGCCACCAACGCCTTTCACCTTGAAGCTGTAGTAAAGAATCAGACCGAAAACACCCAGTGCTAGCCCCAATGTGGCATTAACATCAGTAGTCGGCACAATCTTCATGTAATCGACGCCCAGTTTACTGAACAACATTGGGAAATAGTCGACCGGGATAATTTTCAGCGTGTTCATGAACAGAATCCACACGAACAACGTTAATGCAAGCGGCGCAATAATCGGGTTATGCCCTTTAAAAGCCCCTTTGATCATATCTTCAACAAATTCAAACACCATCTCTACGGCATTTTGCAGTCCGCCTGGCACGCCAGTGGTTGCCATTTTACCCGCTTTACGGAAAAGCCAGATAAACAACAAACCCATCGCAATGGACCAGCCCATGGTATCCAGATGGATAGCCCAAAAGCCCATCTCACTCGCTTCTTCTGCCGAATGTGCCAGCGACCAACCATTTTCTGGATGCTTGCCAAAGGTTAGGTTCTGCAAGTGGTGCTGGATATAGTAAGTCGTTGAGACTTCGTTTCCTGCGGCCATAGACATGTCACCTCAATTAGTTGTGCGATTCCCAAGCATTAGCCATGGTGCTAACCAATGCGTCAGAACAATCGCAACATAAGCGCAAAAAAAGAAAGCGGGGTTTGAGGGGGGCACTACAACGAACACCAATGAAAAAAGTGCCACCGTCAAACCAAACTTGCCTGCTTCGGCGCGAAATAGGTCCATTGCGCGCGGAGCGCGATGCCTTGTTCGAAAAATCCCCATTCGCTGTATAAAAAAAATGTGCGGCAACAGCGCCACTAATGCTCCTGTAGCTACCGACAATACGCCTGCCAGATGAGCAACAGGGAAAGCCAATAGCATACCGACTAACGTCATTAGCAGCTGAATTGCTGTCAGCCTGAAGAAGTAAGCTTTTCGCCGTTGGGTCTCAAGTCGCTGCATAATTCTTCAGATAGATCTTCAGCACATGATTCCCCAGCACAATAAATGAGTCACGCTTACAACTTGTTGCTCAATAAATCATCCGTCACCTGCACAAATCTTGCGCGATTATAGGGAAGCGCTATCATACCTTCAACCGAAGTTGCGCCGATTTTGCGCGATTCAGTGTCGACTTGCGACCAAAGGGTTAAAATAAGCGCCTATTTAGTAAGCCTGCTATTTAATATGCGCTAGGATCCCATCGAGCTCTTCAAGACTGGTATAACGAATTGTCACTTTCCCCTTCCCTTTTTGCCCGTGGTCAATAGAGACGGGCGCGCCAAGTAATTCCCCCAGATGTGTTTCAAGTCGTGCAACATCCGGTGTTTTGGCAGTGCGCGGCGGTGTCTGGGCAGGCGTCTGGTTAGCTTGTACTTTTTTAACCAACGCTTCTGTGTCACGAACGGTTAAATCATTATTGACCACTTCATGAGCAATTTGGCGTTGCTGGGTACTGGTAAGCGATAGCAGGGCTCGCGCATGTCCCATATCTAAATCGCCACGTTCCAGCAGTGTTTGCACTTCAGGGTCTAACGCTAACAAGCGCAATAAATTGGCGACTTGAGTGCGTGATTTACCAACTGCATCAGCAATTTGCTGCTGGGTAAGTTCAAACTCATCGCCAAGGCGCTTTAAGGCAAGTGCTTCTTCAATGGCATTAAGGTTTTCGCGCTGAATATTTTCAATCAGCGCCAGAGCAAGTGCTACTTCATCACTGACATCGCGAATAACGGCGGGAATAACATCTAATTCAGCCAACTGCGCAGCACGCCAGCGGCGTTCACCCGCGATAATTTCATAGCGGTTTTCACCCACTGGGCGAACCACAATAGGCTGCATCACCCCTTGTGCACGAATGGAATCGGCAAGCTCTTCCAATGCTTCTGGCTGAATATCCCGACGCGGCTGATATTTACCACGGGTAAGTTGGCCAAGAGGTAACCGTTCTAGCCGTTCAGCCGCCGCTTCTTCCGTTGGTGCTGCAGGCAACAGTGACGTGTCTGCACTATCCAGCGTCACGCCACCGGTAAGATCTAAACTGTCACGACGACGGGCGCCCGCACCAATCAGGGCATCCAGGCCACGTCCTAGCGCGCGTTTACGCGTCATTCGCTTCCCCTCGTACTTTTTACGTTACAGCGATAGCCGCCGAATCATCTCTTTTGCAAGCACACGATAAGCCTGGCTACCCCGCGAAAAACGTGCGTATTGAGTAACAGGTAAGCCATGGCTTGGTGCTTCAGCAACCTTCACATTGCGCGGAATGGTTGTTTTTAACAGCGCATCGCCAAAAAAATCTCTCAGCTGTTTGTCGACTTCACGCGTCAAACTGGTGCGCTTGTCGTACATAGTACGCAGAATGCCAGAAACGGCTAGATCAGGATTAACGCTCTGTTTAATCTGCTCAACAGTATCCAGCAGCGCTGATAGCCCTTCCAATGCGTAAAATTCACACTGCAATGGAATAAGCACACCATTGGCGGCTGTCAACGCATTCACGGTAAGCATATTCAGCGATGGCGGGCAGTCAATGAGGACGACATCATAGTCATCTGCCACCGTCTGCAGTGCTAACGACAAACGACTTTGCCGCTGGTCACTATCGAGCAGCTCTACTTCAGCGGCTGTTAAGTCGCCATTACCTGGTAGGACGTCGTATTTCACTGGAAGCCCGCGAACAATGGCATCGCTTGCGGTTGTTTCTCCCAGCAACACATCAAGTACACTTTTTTCGAGTGCGTACTTGTCGATGCCACTGCCCATGCTGGCATGCCCTTGTGGGTCTAAGTCTACCAGCAAGATACGACGATCAAGTGCTGCCAAACTGGCGGCGAGATTAACGGCTGAAGTGGACTTGCCCACACCGCCTTTTTGGTTGGTCAGGGCAATGATCTGGCTCACTACTCAACTCCTTTTGGGGTCAGAATCAACAGCTGCCGCTCGGCCGTCTCGAAGGGTACACGCAGTAGGTGACGCGCCTGGAGCTCAACATAGTCAGGCAACTCCCGCAGTTCATCATCAGCGCCAGGGCCTTTCATAGCAAGCCACTGCCCATGAGCTGCCGGTAGCGCTCGGGTTAGCGAGATAAAGTCTACCAAGCTGGCAAAGGCTCGGGAAATCACTTGATCAAACGTCTGGCCATTGAATTGCTCGACACGCGCTTGGGTTGGCGTGACGTTGGTCAACGCTAACTCCATCACTGCTTGACGTTGAAAGCGAACTTTTTTGCCATTGCTATCGAGTAGCGTTACCTGCAGTTCAGGCTTCATGATAGCAAGCACAAGGCCGGGCAAACCGGGGCCAGCGCCTACATCAAGTATCTGTGGCCCATGAACATAAGGTGCGACAGCAGCACTATCCAACACGTGCCGTGAGACCATCTCTTCAACATCGCGTACAGCGGTGAGGTTATAAGCCTGATTCCACTTGTGCAACAGCGCGAGCAAGCCTAGCAGCTGTTCGCGCTGTTGGAGGGTTACAGTGGCTCCTAGTGCTGCTAATCCTTCTTCTAACCGAGGGGCAACGGTTTCAGGCAAGCTGTTAATCAACGGCGTTAATTGACTCATCCGTTAACGACCTCGGTAGTACTGACTAAGCGACGTTTTTTCAAATGTATTAGCAAAATAGAGACCGCTGCTGGGGTCACGCCTGAAATTCTAGCCGCCTGCGCCAGGGTTTCGGGACGCGTTTCACTAAGCTTTTGACGGATCTCATTGGATAGTCCTTCTACCCGTTGATAATCCAGCTCGGCTGGCAGCGGTGTTGCTTCATGGCGCTTGAGCTTATCGATCTCATCCTGTTGACGGTCGATATAACCCTGGTATTTCGCTTGAATTTGTACTTGCTCGGCAACCGCGTCATCGTCAACACCACCGCTTTCGATGCCAGGCAGCGATGTAATATCTGCATAGCTAAGCTCTGGGCGCTTTAGCAAGTCACTTAAACAGTATTCTCGAGGAAGCGGTCTACCGGTTTTTTCAGCAATTTTCGCGGCGGCTGGTGTATTGGGCTGCACCCAAACAGTTGCTAAGCGTGCTGTTTCACGCTCGATGGCTTCGCGTTTCTGGCTAAACAACGCCCAACGTTTGTCATCGACTAAGCCAAGCTCACGCCCTTTTTCCGTTAAACGTAGATCAGCATTGTCTTCGCGTAGCAGCAGACGGTATTCCGCACGCGAGGTAAACATGCGGTAGGGCTCTTTGGTGCCCATAGTAATCAGGTCATCCACCAACACACCGAGATAAGCTTCATCACGGCGAGGATGCCACGCCTCTAACTGTTTGGCGCGGCGAGCGGCATTCAAACCTGCCAGCAATCCTTGAGCTCCAGCCTCTTCGTAGCCGGTAGTACCGTTGATTTGTCCGGCGAAAAACAGGTTGTGGATAAATTTAGTTTCCAGGGAGTGTTTTAAATCCCGGGGATCAAAAAAGTCGTACTCAATAGCGTAGCCAGGCCGTGTGATATGAGCGTTTTCTAACCCTTTAATTGAGCGAACCACTTGTAGCTGAACATCGAAAGGCAACGACGTCGAGATTCCGTTGGGATAGAGCTCATGGGTATCCAACCCTTCAGGCTCGATAAATACCTGATGGCTTGATTTGTCGGCAAAGCGATGAACTTTGTCTTCAATCGATGGGCAGTATCGCGGACCAACGCCTTCGATCACACCGGAATACATAGGCGAGCGATCAAGATTCGCCATGATGATTTCATGGGTGCGCTCATTGGTGTGCGCTATGTGGCAACTCACTTGCTGTGGGTGCATCTCCCGTGAACCAAGGTATGACATGACTGGCGTTGGGGTGTCACCTGGCTGTTCTTCCAACGATGTGAAGTCAACGGTTTTGGCATCAATTCGTGGAGGCGTCCCGGTTTTTAGTCGATCGACGCGAAACGGTAGTGCGCGTAAGCGCTCAGCTAGCGCGTTGGACGGCGGGTCACCGGCGCGACCCCCGCGGCTTTGATCTAACCCAATGTGGATAACACCGCCCAAAAAGGTGCCGGTTGACAGCACAACGGACTCCGCATGGAAGCGGATGCCTGTTTCGGTCACAACGCCTCGAACGGTGTTGTTATCCACAATCAGATCGCCAGCAGCTTGCTGAAAAATGGTTAAGTTCGGCTGGTTTTCCAGCATTCCCCGAATAGCAGCTTTGTAGCGAATTCGGTCTGCTTGAGCACGTGTTGCTCGAACGGCTGGACCTTTACGAGCGTTCAATACCCGAAACTGGATGCCGCCTAAGTCCGTGGCTAGCCCCATTGCACCACCGAGTGCATCAATTTCTTTTACCAGGTGGCTTTTGCCAATCCCACCAATCGCTGGATTGCACGACATTTGGCCGAGCGTTTCGATGTTGTGGGTTAGCAATAGGGTTTGACAACCCATACGAGCAGAGGCCAATGCGGCTTCAGTTCCCGCATGGCCACCGCCGATGACAATCACGTCAAAGCGGTCGGGATAGTTCAAGAGGCACCTCGTCTTGCGCCGTTTGGCACGGATGATGTGAGTCAGTATTGGTTCACTGATTGATTAAGCCAGCCAGTATAAACCTCCTGTGGGTAACCGTCAGGTTTTTCCACACCCCAAGCTAAGCATTCATCTATTATTAATAACAAAATAAAAATATATAAGAGAAGTTCTGTTGATGTTGTAACTACTGGTGTGGACAAAATCTGTTGATAACCCAAATAAGTTAATATATTTCAGTTGCTTAAATTGTTAGTTTTTACATGATTAAACGGAGGAGTAGCTGCGTAGAAGCGGTGCTACTCCTGTGGATGAAAGTGCGGTTTATGCACAGGCATGATAGACAACGGGTTATCCACCGGCCCATACCGAGTTTGTTACCGTACCTGTGAACAAGTGTGATTGGTCGCTTAAAAAACCTGATTAGCGCTCATGGTAGGTGTCGTAGAGCAATATGATGCAGCGTGTAAAAAATAGTATCCACAGGCAAAAAAAATGGCCTGTCGCGGTGACAGGCCATTTTACGGGGCAAAAATGGGCAAAAAAATCAGATTAATTCCGACATTAATGCTTCAAAACACGTGCAAGGAAGGATTGTGTTCGCTCATGTTGTGGCGTATCGAACAGTTGCTCGGGAGGGCCTTGTTCGGCAATTTCGCCTTTATGGATAAAAATAACGCGATCTGCCACTTCACGGGCAAAGCCCATTTCATGGGTCACTATCACCATGGTCATGCCTTCTTTGGCAAGTTCACGCATGGCATCCAGCACTTCACCAATCATTTCAGGGTCAAGCGCTGATGTAGGCTCGTCAAACAGCATCAGGCGGGGTTCCATGGCTAACGCCCGGGCTAACGCCACACGCTGCTGCTGCCCACCCGAGAGCTGGCTTGGGTACTTATCTGCTTGGTCGGCAATACCAACGCGCTCTAACAGTCGTTCAGCGGTCTCTTCGGCATCTTGGCGGCTCCACCCCCGCACTTTCATGGGCGCAAGGGTAACGTTGTCGCGCACGCTCAAGTGGGGAAAAAGGTTGAACTGCTGAAACACCATGCCGACTTCAGTACGGATAGTTTGTAGCGCTTTACTGCTTTTACCGTTGGGCAGTAATTGGTTGCCATCAACATCAAGAGAGCCAGCTTGAAACTCTTCTAAGCCGTTGATACAGCGGATGAGCGTTGATTTACCAGAGCCACTGGCACCGATGATAACGACGACTTCACCAGGCACAATTTCAAGATCAACATTATTGAGTACGTGCAGGCTGCCAAAATGCTTATTGAGCTGCTGCATACGCACAATTGGCGATTGGGTAGAGGTCATTGCACGTTCCTTATTGTCCTGCGAGGCCTCTGCGCTCAATTTGGCGCAGAATCAAAGAGAGAGTCCAGGTGATGGCAAGGTACATCAGCGCCACCATGAAATAGACCTCTAGTGCGGTAAAGGTAGTGGCAATATAAATTTGCCCTTGGCGGACTAATTCACCGACCCCGATAACAGAAAATAGCGAGGTATCTTTGATACTGATGATGCCCTGGTTACCCAGTGGAGGAATCATGCGCCGTAGGGCTTGGGGCCAAATTACGTAGCGAAAAGATTGAGTTCGAGACAAGCCTAGCGAAAGTGATGCTTCTCGCTGGCCACGTTCGATAGACTGCACGCCGCCTCGTACAATTTCAGAGATATAAGCCCCTGAATTAATGGCGATCGCGGCAATGCCGGCAACGAGTGCGTTGATCGGGCCTCCCAGCAATTGGGGTAAGCCATAAAAGATAAACAGAACCTGCACTAAAATGGGCGTGCCGCGAAACACTTCGACGTATAAAACTGCTGGCCAGCGCAGCCAACGTACTGGGCTAATACGCAATAAACCAAAGAATATGCCAATAAAGAAGCCGATCGCTAGGCCGCCGAATGATATAAGCAGCGTCCAAGGAATACCTGGTAACAGATAAGGGATCGACCCAAATGCGGCCGACCAATCAAACTGAAAGTTAACGTCCACGCGTTATCTCCAGAAAAATAAACAACGACACAGGGCCGGGGGTATAGCCGCCCGGCCCTGAGATGAAAAGCGCTCGTTAGTGATAGCGAACAGCGATGTTATTCAGCGCTGGGGGCTTCACCAAACCACTTTGTGTAGATTTCATCATAGGTGCCGTCTTCGCGCATGGAAGCAAGTGCTTCGTTGGTAGGCTCTACCCACTCGCTGCCTTTATGGAAAACGATACCGTACTGCTGGCCTTCATACAGCGGGCCAACCACTTTGGTACGGCCTTCGCCGCGGGTTTGTGAGAAGTAGGCAACGTTAGGGGCGTCGTACAGCACGGCATCAACGTTGCGCCCTAACAGCGCCATGTACATATCGGCGGTGCCTGGATAGGGAGTAATGTCGGCATCTTCACCGAGTTCCTGTTGAAGGAAGTCATAGCTGGTAGAGCCGATTTTGGTGGCAATGGTGAGACCCGCTAGGTCCTCAAGCGAAGAGACCTCTTCGTTGTCGGCGCGCACGATAATTTGCAGACCTGAGTCATAGTAGGGAGCGGAGAAGTCGACAACTTCGGCACGCTCATCTGTAATGGTGATGCCTGCAAGGGCGATTTCCTGGCTGCCGGTTTGGACGGCGGGAATGATGCCAGAGAATTCCATCGTGGTGAGGTTAACCTCAAAGCCTGCACGTTCGGCGACTGCGTTGATGATATCCATATCGAAACCGATCATTTCGCCAGTTTCTGGATCCATCATTTCAAACGGTACAAAGCTTGGGTCAGTGGCCACATTGACAGTAGGCGTTTGTGCAAACGCGACAGTGGTACTGCCTAAGCCCAGTGCAAGGGCGGTAGCAATGACAGATTTTTTTAGTAGGTAATTCATTCGTTTCCCCGTGTTTTATTTGGTTAGCGACGCGATTTAAAGAAGATTTACGCTTATAAATTCCGTCTGCAACCGTTATTGACCTTTTAACCTTGGCGAGAAACCACCAAGGCGTCAAGTCACGGGGAGGGGGTTGTTACCAACGTTGGTTAGACCATGAAGGAAGCTCCACAGCCACAGGTGGTCGTAGCGTTGGGGTTTTGAACACGAAAACGGGCACCTGCTAACCCTTCTTCATAGTCAATGGTTGAACCCACCAAGTATTGGTAGGAGAGAGGATCGACGACGAGGATCGCATCGCCAAATTCAATTAACGTGTCGTCTTCGGCCACGTTTTCAGCAAAATCAAACCCATACTGGAACCCCGAGCAGCCACCACCGGTGACATAAACGCGGAGTTTCAGCGCAGGGTTAGCCTCTTCTGCTATAAGTGCTTGGATGCGTTTCCGAGCACTATCAGACAATAGTAGAGGCGTTGGAACAAAAGCTTCTGCACCGCTCATGGGTACCTCCCGCGAGCTTTAAGAACGAATAATCGGCATCGGAGTGTGATTATGGGTAATTCCCAGCAAAATGGTCAACTATTGTGTTGGGGTATCAAGCAGAGGGTAGCTCGCCGAGGAGGCGCTTTGAATCCTTCCTTGGACGCTACATTTGCCTTCCCTGGCAAATGACCTCCTCTTTGAGCTGCCCTCTGCATGCTGGTATTTGGTGTGATTCAAGGCATCAACGCTGGGGCGTTGAGGCCCATATTTTCGTCAAAGCCAAACATGAGGTTGAGGTTTTGAATCGCTTGGCCTGATGCGCCTTTAACGAGGTTATCAATGACCGAGAGCACGACTACGGTATTGCCATTACCAGGACGGTGAACAGCGATACGGCAGGTATTGTTGCCTTTGACGCTGCGAGTTTCCGGATGGCTGCCTGCAGGCATGACGTCAACAAACGGCTCGTGAGCGTAACGCTGCTCAAAGAGTGCCTGTAAATCGCCCGGCTCTTCAGTCAGGGTACTATAGAGCGTGGCATGAATGCCGCGGATCATCGGCGTTAAGTGCGGCACAAAGGTAAGCCCTACGGCGTTTGACTGCATATCGCTCAAGCCTTGACGAATTTCAGGCAAATGGCGATGTCCGGACGCACCGTAGGCTTTCATCGATTCGCTGGCCTCGGCTAGCAGCGAGGCAACTTTGGCACCACGGCCTGCGCCGGTAACGCCTGATTTGCAGTCAGCGATTAACTGGCTTGCGTCAATCAAACCAGCTTCCAAAAGCGGCAGATAGCCGAGTTGAACAGCCGTTGGGTAGCATCCTGGTACGGCAATTAAGCGGGCCTTTTTGATTTTCTCACGATGCATTTCTGGCAGGCCATACACGGCTTCTTTTAGCAGTTCCGGGGCGCCATGGGGCTGGTCGTACCACTGGCTCCATTCGGCGGCGTCGCGCAGCCGGAAATCCGCAGATAAGTCGATTACTCGCGTGCCATTGTCGAGCAGTTCGCCTGCTAGTGCATGGGCGACCCCGTGGGGTGTCGCAAAGAACACCGCATCCAGTGCACCCAGTTTCTTGGCGTCTGGCTCGCTAAACGTGAGGGCGTCATAGTGGCCGCGCAGGTTGGGATACATATCGCATACCTTCACGCCTGCTTCCGAGCGCGAGGTAATGGCTTCTACGCTTACCTGAGGATGCTGGGCAAGTAACCGTAACAGCTCAACGCCGGTATAGCCGGTACCGCCCACAATGCCAACCTTAATCACAAACCACTCCTTGCGCATTACGCACAGTCAGACCCAACAATAATTAACAGCCTAATGAGATACCTCAGGCTGTTGAACTGTAGCTAGCTATGATACACAAGAGAGCAGGCGCGTAAGAGCGCTATAGGGAAACAGGCATATGTTCACTAACGCGAACATGATGCGTAAAAGCGAATAATAGGCGCAAGGACGGACGTTGTGGCACGTTTTTCCCGGTCAGATTTCACCTTGGAAAGTTTTCGTCGCCAGCTGGCGAATGTTGATGCCCTGCCTCAGCTGTGTGTGCTGGGGTTAGTGTCTGGGGTGATCACAGGCGCGGTGATGGTGGCTTTTCGCTTATTGCTAGAGGTAGGTGCTGCCCTTTATATGCCTGAGGGCAATCCTGAGGCCTTTGAAGGGCTCGCGCCATGGCTTCGTGCGCTGCTGCCGATAATTGCCGTGACGCTGATTGGCACGCTGCTCTATCGGCAAAAGGCCGCTGCCCGTAAGTTAGGTGTTGGCCATGTTATTGAGCGTCTCACCTATCATCAGGGACGTTTCCCTATGCGCAACTGGCTTAACCAGTGGTGGGTGGGCGTTGTGTCTGTGCTGGGTGGCCTCTCCGCAGGACGTGAAGGCCCTGCCATTCATCTGGGCGCAGCGGCCTCCAGTGGTCTAGGTCTCAAGCTTCGCTTGCCCAATAACAGTTTACGGGTGCTAGTTGCTTGCGGTACGGCGGCAGGTATATCTGCATCATTTAATACGCCAATCGCAGGGGTGATTTTCGCCATGGAAGTGGTGATGATGGAATACACCCTGATGAGCTTTATGCCGGTGATACTCGCCTCTACCATGGGGGCTCTGGTCGCTCAATTGGTGTATGGCAACGAACCGGCGTTTCGCATTCCTGAAGTTGCCCTAGGTTCGTTAATGAATGTGCCTTGGGTGGTCATTATTGGTTTGGTGATTGGCCTATTAGCGAGCGTATTTATTCATCTTTCGCGTAGCCAGTACTTACAGCAGTGGCCACTATGGCTTAGGTTAGGTGCCGTCGGGGTGATAACGGGCGCTGTTGCGTGGTGGTTTCCTGAAGTACAAGGCATTGGTTACGACAGCGTTGCGGCTATGTTGAATAATCAGCTGGCCATTACTGTGTTGTTGGCGTTGATGATTGCTAAGTTATTGATTACTGCCATTACCGTGGCAGGTGGTGTACCAATCGGCATTATTGGCCCCATCTTGGTGGTAGGCGCTGCTACTGGTGCCCTAGGGGGAATGCTGGGCGGTTGGGTATGGCCAGATAAAGCGGCAGACCCCGGCATTTATGCCATGCTGGGCATGGCGGCAATGATGGGCGCGGTATTGCAAGCACCGCTTGCCGCTTTGATGGCGTTGCTTGAACTAACGCATTCGCCGCATATCATGTTGCCTGGCATGCTCGTTGTGGTGGTTGCCTGCCTAACATCTCGTCAGCTTACCGGTTGTGAGGGCTTTTTTATTAGCACGGTGCGCTACGGCTTGCATCCGTTACAGCAGCCTTTAATGCAGGCGCTTTCGCGAGTATCGGTGCCAGCGGTAATGGAGCGCCACTTAGTACGCACAGATCGAATGATTACGCCTGATCAGGCACGGCGTCTGTTGGAAACGAATCCCGTGTGGCTAGTGATTGAGCGCTCCAGTGCAGAAAAACCAGTGCTGGCGCTTAAAGCCGCAGAGCTTGCGCGTTGGTTACTGGAGCATGATGAAGCGCTGCAAGACGAAGCCCCACCAGAAGACGAGTTCATTGATTTGCTTGAGATCCCTGGGCAGCGGCTTGAAATGGCACCTATCGGATTACAAGCAACGCTATCGGAAGCGTTTCTAAAACTTCAGGACAATGCGCTAGGCGCACTCTATGTCGTGCATGGTTATCGGCCAAAGCAGCAGCGAATTTCAGGTATCATTACGCGTGGCGCTATCGAACGTTATTATCACTACACTGACCCCCGCGGTGCTGATTCCCAGCAATGAGCCCAACGCCTAAGGAGAGACCATGTATTTATGGGTAAAGGCCATTCATTTGATGGCGGTTGTTACCTGGTTTGCCGCGTTATTTTATTTACCGCGACTGTATGTTTACCACGCCATGGCGCGGGACACAGGCGATGAGCAAGCGATCACTTACTTTAAAACCATGGAGCGTAAGTTGTACCGTGGAATTATGACGCCATCGATGATCATTGTGCTGATCTTTGGTGGCTGGATGCTTTATCTCGTGCCCGCTTGGTTTAGCCAAGGTTGGATGCACGCTAAGCTGACGCTTGTCGCTCTGTTAATCGCTTACCACCATGTTTGCTTAATTTATTTGAAGCAGTTTGATCAAGCCCGTTGCACCAAAAGCCATGTGTTTTTCCGCTGGTTTAACGAAGCGCCCGTGATTGCGTTAATCGCGATTATTATCCTGGCGGTGGTGAAGCCCTTTTGATGCGCCATCCTCTTCCTCCCGTTGTTTTAGTGTTAGCTGGCCATGACCCCACCGGGGGGGCTGGGTTAGTGGCTGATAGCGAAGCGATAGCTGCCTGTGGTGGCTGGGCAGTCACCATTCCAACCGCACTGACCGTTCAAAATTGCCATAACGTGATACGCACCCTGCCTGCAGATCCTGCTGCAATGCGGCAAATGGCGGAAGCGTTAGGTGATATGCAAATTGTGGCTATTAAGTTGGGGCTGTTGGCTGATGAGGCGACGCTGCGTGCAGCGGAACAAATTATCCGCCGTTTTCCAGGAATCCCCGTCGTCGCAGATCCGGTATTAAAAGCAGGTGGCGGCGCTAAGTTATCCACACCCGCTTTGCAGCAACTTTATATAGATCGTTTATTACCGCTTGTGGATATAGTAACGCCCAATCGGTTTGAGCTTGCTGCACTGACGCCTGAGATAACCGACCCTTTGGATGACACGGCACGTGCTGTTGCGTTGCTGGCGCAGGGTTGCCAAGGTGTCCTTGTGACCGCCACCGACGATCCACTCCCGGGTAATACGCAACAGGTTGTGCATACGCTGCACTCTCCTGACACCACGCGCCAATGGCAGTGGCCACGCTTGCCTGAAGTATTTCACGGATCAGGCTGTACATTAGCCTCAGCGCTTGCGGCTCGTTTAGCCGTTGGTGAGCGCTTACCAACCGCCTGTGAGCAAGCTCAGCACTTTACCTGGGAGAGTTTGTCTCATGGTTATCAGCCTCCTAGCGGACAGTGTTTACCGAAACGCTTGCCACGCCCCGTACGCTTTTGATCTCATTGGCAGTAAGCCATTAATGTTGAGGATGCCATGACCACATCTGCAGAACTGTTTGACCTCGCCAGTCGTCACATTCCGGGTGGTGTTAACTCCCCTGTTCGTGCTTTTAAAGGCCTCCATCGCCCGCCTGTTTTTATGGAACGTGCTCAGGGCGCCTACTTATTCGATGTGGAAGGTAACCGCTACGTAGACTATATCGGCTCATGGGGACCGATGATCACTGGGCATGCCGATCAGGATGTACTGGCCGCCGTGCGAGCACGGTTAGATAACGGCCTCTCCTTTGGTACGCCGACCGCTGTCGAAACCACCATGGCTGATCTGATCTGTGAAATGATTCCTTCCATGGAAATGGTGCGTATGACTAGCTCGGGCACCGAAGCGACGATGTCGGCCATTCGCCTTGCGCGCGGAACAACGGGGCGCGACAAAATCGTCAAGTTTGAAGGTAACTATCACGGCCACTCGGATTCATTGCTCGTCAAAGCGGGTTCAGGTGCGTTAACCCACGGGGAACCTAGCTCGCCAGGTGTACCCGCATCACTGGCTGAGCACACCATCACGCTTTCCTATAACGATCCTGAAGGGGTGGAGGCGTGCTTTGCAGAGATCGGAGAGCAAATTGCCTGCATTATCGTGGAGCCGGTCGCGGGTAATATGAACTGCATTCCTCCCCAGCCGGGTTTCCTGGAAACGTTGCGCCGGGTGTGCAATGAATCCGGCAGTATTTTGATTTTTGATGAAGTCATGACCGGTTTTCGCGTCGCTTTAGGTGGCGCTCAGGCACATTACGGTGTAACGCCTGACCTTACCTGCTTAGGTAAAATTGTTGGTGGTGGCATGCCCGTTGGGGCGTTTGGCGGTAAACAAGAAATTATGCAGAATATCTCGCCGCTGGGGCCGGTTTACCAAGCGGGTACGCTGTCAGGTAACCCGCTGGCCATGGCTGCAGGGGTTGCTCTGCTAACCAAACTAAAGGTGCCTGGTTTCCATGATGCGCTGACTCAACGGGTGCAAACGTTGTGTACCGGCTTGCAAGAGCGTGCCAACGCTGCCCGCATACCGATGATGACCCAATCCGCAGGTGGCATGTTTGGCGTTTTCTTTACGTCGCAATCCCGTGTAGATAACTTCGCTCAAGCCACTGCTTGCAACCCCGATGCTTTCCGCCGCTTCTTTGGTGCCATGCTGGATCACGGTGTGTATCTCGCACCTTCTGCCTATGAAGCAGGCTTTATGTCGAGTGCCCATACGCCGGAAGATATTCAGCTAACGTTGGATGCTGCAGAAAAAGCCTTTGCGGTTATGTAACATTAAGTAAAGCGCCTGCTACACTTCAAGAGCCGCTCCTATCGAGCGGCTCTGTGGTTAGTGAGGTAAACACATGATGAAACGACAACTGGCTTGGCACTCTTCACGCTTTAACGGCATATTGTTAACTGCTGTTCTCACCCTTGGCCTACCGTTAACGGGGATGGCCGCACAGGAGCAGGATATGACTCAGATTCATATCACTATGGGCGGCACACCAGGCGCGGAATTCTCAGCCCAGTGGCGCATTACTCATAACGATGAAACCATTGAGCACCCCGAAACACGCGGTACAGTGCCCGCTGAATTTACCTTTGAAGGCACCACGCTTGAAGGTACGGTAAAACTGCTCAGCGAAGATGATCGTTTAGAAGTCGATATTCTTAAAGGCAGCAACCGCTCGCGTTCTGCTACCCAAGGAAAAGGCGGCACGTTAACGGTAATGGTGCGTTAAACATAAAAAACCGCCCCGAAGGGGGCGGTTTCCTGAGCTAAGTAAGTACTTACAGACGTACCTACAAAGATGCTTACCACTGAGTAGAGATAGCAGAGTTGTTGTTACCCGCCTGGAAGTGAGTTGCTGAAGCTGCGCTACCACCAACGGTGTTCTGGCGAATGGTTGACACGTTGCTGTTACCTGTCTGGAAGACATTCGCTACATGACCGTCGCCACCTTGGAAAATATAGGAGGCGCTCAGGTCTGCTTCAACCTGAAGGACATTGGCTTCATTGTCGTTGCCATCTTGATGGATAAAGCTCCAGGTTTCGTCAGTATTTAATGCTTGATAAACGTCAGCATCGTTTCCGTTACCGAACTGCTCAACAATTGAGTCGCTTTGCGCAGTGTTCAGGAATTGAGCAACATTAGAGCTGTTGTTGTCGCCTTGTTGACGTACATAGGAGTCGTTAAGGCTGCCACCATCTTGCACGACGACTGAATCATTATGATTGCCTATCTGATAAACAATCGACTCATGCTGATCGCCGCTTTGATAGACATAAGAGTTGTTGTTATTACCTTCCTGGCCAACACGTGAGTATTGCTCATCATCATACTGATCAGTTTCAGCCATGTTATTGTTACCAGTCTGGAAAATAAGCGAAGTCCGCATTGCATCACGATCAAAGCCGTTCATGCCCTCACGGATATCTTGCTGGTTAATGAAAGCAGGGTTTGAGCCTGCGTTAGCAGCAGGGTTTGTTGTAGAGTCATCAAAGTCACGCGCTTGGCTAGAGAAACTAACAGCCATTGCAACAGCAGCAGCGATAACGGTCATTTGAGTTTTCATGGTGTTTCCCCTTTTTTTCGATCGACTTGCTTTGGTTGTTTACTGAGAAGCAGCTGGCGACTCAGTAGGTATCGATAGTGACTGGTCGTGCATTGCCCGAAAGGTTTTGTTGCTGGACACTCACACCACGTAAGCCACTGCCCGATTGCGAAATTGAAACGTCACCCTTAAATCCATTTTGATAAATGTCAGCTTTAAATGAGGAACTATTACCTTGCTGATTAATAGAGGCGGTGTTGTCATCGCCTACTTGCCAAATAATTCCGGTATTATTTCCGTTACTTTGCATTATGCTTGCTTGATTACCGTTGCCGATTTGATCGATATAGGCAAAGTTAGAAAGCTGATAACTCACAGAACGTGACTGGGCAACACTTGCTTTATTATTGTTACCTTGTTGACGAATGATGCTTAGATTACTGTGTAGCGCGGCGTTATCAATGGCCGCAAACTGAGTAACTCTTGCACTTCTGTTAAATAAGTCGCTTGCATTCTCATTGGCTTGTAACACAGAAGAAAAAGTCAGCAGTGCAATGGCTATCGTTATCGCAGCACGACAACGAATTCTGTTCGCTGTAGTTGTTCTGAGCCGATAGCTATAATGTTTCATTTTTAAATCCTTTTGAAACTCAATGTGTCTTTTTGTTTCATGGATTGAGTTTGGACCATTCTGAAAATGACGCTATAGGAAGTTTTTTTAATGCTGTGGTTATATGTTTAACGTTTATAATATTTTGTGTTTACCACTTTCTTAATTACTGGTTTGTTAGTTCTCTAATTGCATTGTATTTGTTTTTTTAAATAAAAAAGGCCACTCTGTCGAGTGGCCATTGTTTTTTATAGTTTTATTTGAGTAGTGTTCCCTTGATTAATTTTTACTAAAGCATAGGTATCGATGCATTAAGATAGTCATCTAAAATGGTGTCTTGAATACTGGTTCCGGGAGCAAGATTCCATAATCGATTTTCGATGCCTCTCGCTACAAGGTGAATGACAGCAGATTCTATTGCTGACATTACCGCGAGCTGAACCGGTTCGTTTGTAGTTATACCGGCTTCGGCCTCTAATAAGCGTCTGAAATCAATAAAGCGATAAACCCCAGCTCGTAGCTCTTTTGAATAGATGGTCTTGGTGGTGGTCACGTTAGCTAATATTTCGCCTGTTGAGATTTCCACCGCACGTAAATTCACCGTCACCTGATCTACCTGGTACTGGCCTGACGCCCCAATGCCAAAATATTCGGCACCGGCTCCCCCGGTCCGTACGTTCGATTCATAAGCAATAATGCCGCCCTCTAACATCACCGACGCTGCTCTTAACGATGGCAGCGTATCGGGCTGCCCAAAACGTTCGAATTCTGCGCGAATAATACGTCGTTCAGTTAACAAGTTTTGTAACCCAACACGTTCAAGCGGTATAAACCAGCCAGAGTCAGATAGGGCTCCGGTAAGCATGGCTGCAGCCCCTTGGGTTACCGCAGTTGAAAACGTACTGGCGGGAGCTGGCCGGTATTGCCCTGTTTGGTCGCGAAAATCATACACAGAGACAAATATCTTTCCTGACGGTGGCGGAAGCGATACAAGATCCTGATAGGTAGCTCCTCTGGGCGTGAGTGTTGCTTCAGCACCTTCTAAATTTTCGGACGTTGCCACCATTCCTGCACAGCCACTCAGTAGGCTAGCGATGACAATTGAGGCGATAATTTTCATAATGATCCCCTGACAAAGCAGATAGCGTTAGTCGTTATTACTGGTTTTTTTAGCGGTTGTGTTGTTAAGGGTTAAATAAACCGCCAACGCTAATCTCTGTTACATCTCCAGTAACTTTATCCACCACACGCACAATTAGTTGTCCGCTATTGTCACTCACGACAACGCCGAACTCATCACTATCGAAGCTACCCTCACTGACTTCACCGCGGCTAACATCGGAAATGAGCTGCGATATCAATCGACTTTCTAAACTTTGTAATAAGCGCTCAGTGGATGATAATGTTTGCCCCCTACGTGCATTTGGATCTGTATTGGTATCCTGTGACTGGGCTTTACCTAACAGGTAACTACCTGTAAAAGGGTCGCCGCCAAAAGAAGGGTTAATAGGTTTATAAATTAAATCACCTGAATGCGCGTGAGCACCTATTCCCATTAACACTATGAACGTAGCGCAAGCTATTTTTCTGCAGTTTTTCATCAGAATAACTCCTCTTTTCCCAAGTCTTTATCTGAGGTAAGAGCAGATGCCAGCTGTTGCTGGAGAAGTGCCTCCTCAACGATATTTACAGCTTCTCCTGCTACGCGGTCAGCTTCGCTAATCCTGGGAGAGAGCTGTGTTCTGAAGTACATCCGGTTGCCTTCCACGATGGCAATTTGGCTGCCCCAGCGGGCATCGGGACGTTCTTGAATGGTAATCGTGGCATTACCGATAATGAGGTTATCCATTGCCCGCTGGCTGAACGCGCGATAGAAGGTCTTGCCTGCCATGGTGACGGTACGGTCGACCATGATACCGGTAAGTTCACTACCTCTACTTCGTTGTCCTTGAATTTCTGGGCCATCGGGACTTGATAGTTGGTTAATAGCGTTGACTTCTTCCTGCTCACTGGTGGCTAATGCCCGGGAAGAATTGGCTGGTTCATTGGCAAATGTATCAGTAGTTAATGCAATAAAACTGATAAAAATGACCAGTAAATAGCGACGTAAATTCATGGCTATATACCCTTTTAAAAACCTACCGATGACGTTGTAAACTGCGTGCGGTTTCTATATTAGGAAGAATTGGCCCAAGATTCTGATGGATCCAGTTAAGTGCTTGAATACGATTGTGCACGTTTATTTTTCGAAAGATGTTATAAAGATGAGACTTAACAGTGTGTTCACTTACAAACAATTTATCGGCAATTTGTTGGTTGGAGGAACCTGCACTTAATAAAGAGATAATTTCCATTTCTCTATTGGTTAATCCACAGGCTGGGCGGAACGCGTTGCTTTGATACTTGCGATAAAAAAGAATCAGTCGCGCCATTAACTCACGAGACATCCACAGCTCATCATCAAGTAACGCGTGGATACCTTTGCAAAATACCTCTAAGCTCTCATTACGATAAAATACCCCTTTCAGTTGAGCACACGAGAGAGCTTCTAGGGCATGGTCCATATCGCGAATATTGAAAGCGGCTAGAGGGATTTTTGTTAACGCTTCTGGCAGTTTCTCTTGCCAGTCTGGCAATGTCTCTACACTAATATGATCACTGTCAATTAGGATGAGCAGCTTTTCGACGGGTGAAGAGGGTATGGTGACGTCTGGCGAGTAAATGCTAATTGAGCAGTTGGTGTGATCGTGTAAATAGTCTGCAAATAGCTGTGATTGCGGACTTTTTTCGGTAATGAGATACACCAAACCTGTGGTCTTTTCCTGTGACATTGGGAAGCCCTCGTGGAAAGAAAGAGTGAGCAGGTGCTCTCAGA